>NZ_JAUBOV010000006.1:0-123345 GCF_036700405.1 Microcoleus sp. T3_D1 | reverse complement strand
GGGCGAGAAACCGGGTTTTTTACCCTAATCTTTGGTTCTCAACCTTAATCTCTGTAAAAAACCCGGTTTCTTTAATCCGGGAGCAACGGGGGGCGAGAAACCGGGTTTTTTACCCTAATCTTTGGTTCTCAACCTTAATCTCTGTAAAAAACCCGGTTTCTTTAATCTAATAGCCTCCAGCGCCTTGTTTAGTTGCCGAATTCCTAGGGCAAAGATTCGAGATATTGCAGGAAGTCGAGCAATTCTACTTGATTTAAGAAATGGCGCGCTTCTTTGCCATAACCTTGTTTGAGATAATCTTTTCCTTGGTTGGCAGTCCAGCCCAGCCGCTGGATTTCCTCAGTGGTTCTGCTATAGATTTCTAGATATTCTAGGAAATCTACTAACTCTTCGCTAGAAAGCTCTCTCTGCGACGACTTGCCGTAATTGTGTTCCAGACACTGGGTTTCCTGTGGTTTTTTCCATCGCAGGCGTTTGAGGATGGCGTCTATTTGGGCGATCGTATCAGAATTATCCTCGATCGCATCGCTGGGAATTCCCACTGCGATCGGTTGCAACTCCCTGACTTCGGCCGCACCCTGTAGCAGTTCACTTTGGCTAGAAGTAGGCACATCCAGTTCCTGAAGTGGTTCGCCGTAGCTAGAAGAAAGCCAAGCGTCCGAGTCTAACTGCTTTGGTACAAATCCAGTAGCCTCCGCGCGATCGACCGTTGGCGGCAGCGGTGCCGGTACAGGTGCGATCGGCTCTTCATTTAATTTCGCTTCAGTCTTGACAAAATTGCTTTGATCTGTTTCCGGCAATTTGTCAGCAACAGGCATTTCTAGAACCGGAAGAGGAACACTTGTCGGCCCAACAGGAACCGGAACAGCAGGAGGAGGGGGAGGGGGAACAGCAGCAACCGGGGGAACAGCAGGAGGAGGGGGAGGGGGAACAGCAGCAACCGAAGCAACCGGAGCAACCGGAGCAACCGGAGGCGGCTCAACACTCGCGATCGCACGATCGGGCGCAGCAGATCCAAGAACAGCGATCGCTCGCAACCGGGCACGGTCTTCAGCATCCTCAACAGACTCAGCAGCCGACATAGCCGTAGCCAGAGTTTTGCCGTCAACCTGAACCAGACAGCGAACAACAAACTTACCGTGATGAACAGTCAGCAACTCACAGATTAACTGTCCAGCGGGATAAAGGGCGCGAAATTCAGCAAACATAATTTTTTGACCCCGAAACCAGAGGGGGCTTATGACTTAAGTGTAGTACAGCCCTGAGAAAACAATTTTCTGAAAGCACCTATTCAACATACAATAAATTAAAGGTGAGTCATCCGCGCAACCTTTCACGCCACTAAACCCCATCCCACATCCGGCAGTTTAAGCTAACAAGCACCGGGCGTCATTTCTACCTATAAGAGATGGCACAGCAACTAAGCAAAAGTAGTAAAAGTCTCCGGTTTGCGTACCTGCACTTTCTACAGCACAGATTGCTCCCGACCCGCTCGTTGCACCTCTGTCCGCAAGGGCCGATCGCGTGCAAAAAACAGGGGCATCGCAGCGGCGAGCTACTAGCAATTTTGCCTTGATCCGGTAAGTTCTTTGCTAAAGCAAGAGGCAAGAGGCACTTCAAAAGGAAGAAGGAACAACGCAGAAGGAAACAAGGCAGAAGGCAGAAATGCACATTTTCTCCCTCTCCATCCCTCCATCGGCTCATCCTCGACTCAAGCCGTTGCTTTCAGTATCGAGCCATCTTTTAAGAACCGACAGAGGCTTTCTAATTCGCCAAGTGCTCGGCGCTGCTGACCTAAAAGCAAACAAACCAACGCTAAAAAATTGTATTGGGGAATAGCGTGCGGGACAGTTGTCTGCACCGTCAGCAGTCAGTTCAAGACAGACAGCAGACAATTAGCACGAAGCCGGTGTCGGGAGAGAATCTCAAAAAAACCTCGCGATGAAACAAGGTGGCTGTGCTTGCGTCTCCACCTATCAACCCGCGTATTTGTTGGGAAGCAGGCACTGCGAGGGCCCGAGGGGGTGCGGCTGATTTCGCCAAAATTTAGACTAATTGCTGGAAACAAGAGGATCGATCGCTACATGGAATTTTCTATCGCTGCACTGCTGGCAAATTTTACAGAAGACAAATTAGTGGCTCCTAAAGCATTGGAGAAAAAACTCGACTGCAACGACGCCACCAGTCAACTCAAACTTCAAATCGCATTAGAAGCTCTAGAGAAAATTGGCATATTAGTCAAAGACAAAGGCCGCTATCGCCGAGTAGCTGAAGACGACGTAGTAGAAGCAAAACTGCGCTGTTCGAGCAAAGGATTTTGCTTTGCAATTCAAGACGCCGAAGGCTCAGAAGACGTTTACGTGCGGGAAAGTCACCTCTCGACAGCTTGGAACGGCGATCGAGTCTTAGTCAAAATCATCAAAGAAGGTAGCCGCCGCCGATCGCCCGAAGGCGAAGTCATGCTCATCCTCGAACGCGCCAACCCCTCGGTACTGGCGCGAGTCAAGCAAACCGCCACCCCCACAGGCCGCGTCAGCTACAGAGCAATCCCCCTGGACGATCGCCTGTTGTTTGAACTAGACTTGCTCGCAAATGGCACAAATCTCCAAGAGGCGATCGACCACCTAGTACACGTCGAAGTCAAACGCTACCCCCTCGGCACCCATCGCCCAGTCGGCAAAGTAGTACAGGTACTCGGTTCCGACGCCGAAGCCGCGGACGACCTCGACATCGTATGCTGCAAACACGACTTGCCGCGATCGTTCCCCGCCGCCGTCCTCAAAGCAGCCGAAAATTTGCCCAGCAAAGTCAAAAAAACCGACATCAAAAAACGCCTAGATTTGCGTAACATTCTGACTGTTAGCTTCAGCAAAAACGAACCGGGAACAACCAACAGCGAAAACCATGCCCCCCGAGTTGAGGAGGAAAATCTCTCCGAAGAAGGAGGCGAAAAGGAGTTTGATCCAACGTCATTCCTGTCCGATCCGCCAGTGGAACGCGCATTGTCGATCGAAACCCTGAAGCCCGGCCGCTGGCAAATAGGAATCCACATCAGCGACGCCGCCGAGTACGTGCAGCCAGAAACCCCGATCGACCGTGAAGCCCGCAAGCGAGGAACCGCCGCCCATCTGGGAGAAAAAATCATCGCCGTACTGCCAGAAACCCTCAACGAGCGCTGCTCCCTCCTGCCAGACAGCGAACGGCTGGCCTTCAGCATACTGCTCACCCTAGACGAATCAGGAGAACTCCTAGAATACGAGATTCAAGCCAGCGTCATTCAAATTGACTACCACCTCACCTACGAGCAAGCTCAAGCAATTCTCGAACCAGACGATGCCGAAGAGCACCCTTTATCCTCCACCCTCCGTCCTTTCCTAGATCAAATCGGGGCCGCCTCACAGGCAGCCAGACAGACAAGGCTCAAGCGAGGAGCTTTTGAACTAAATTTGCCCGATGCTAACTCTCACTTCGACGACGAAGGCGAATTAGGAGCTTTTGCAACAGCTCCCCCCGCCCAGTCGGCTGTCTCCGAGTTGGTGGTACTCGCCAACCAAGCTGTCGCCACCCACCTGCAAGCCTTGGGAGTCCCAGCAATTTACCGCGTCCAACCGATGCCAGACCCGGCAGACATTCAAGAGTTCATCAAACTCTCCAACAACCTCGGAGGCGAACTGTATCTCGAAACCGAAGAAGAAGTTTTGCCCTTGGACTTTCAGCGATTTACCCAGCAGTTTGCCGGCCTGAAGTCCGAAAGAGTTCTCACCTACCTGCTAGAAGACACCATGAAGCCCGCTGTTTACAGCACAACTCCCAAGCCGCACTTCGGTTTGGGGCTGTCAGAGGGTTACACGCGCTGCACTTCGCCGCTTTCCCGCTACGCCGATTTGCTGGTACTGCGGGTGTTGCAAGCGGTGTTCGAGCAAGGGCGCAGCAGCCGCACAACACGGGCTAAGGAAAAAGTTGACTTGCACCATTCCTCCTGTCACGGTCAAATTACTTGGAATGTTCTCCCCCCAGATTTGCACCACGAATTTGAGACGGAGTTTGCATCGGTAGTTGTACACCTAACCGAACGCGAAAGAGTTGCTGAGGATGCCGAAAGCGATTTGCAGGGATTGAAGAAAACCGGATTGATGAAAGAACGCACCGGCCAAACTTTCCAAGGTTTGATTACAGGCGTGCAGTCTTACGGTTTCTTTGTGGAAATTGAGGTGCGGCCGCCGGAGAGCGACATTTTGCGTGTTGAGGGATTGGTGCACGTTTCTTCGCTGAAGGATGACTGGTACGAATATCGATCGCGCCAGCAAACTCTGGTGGGCCGCAAAAACCGCAATCAGTACCGTTTGGGCGATCGGGTAGAAGTTCAAGTCAAGAGTGTTGATTACTACCGCCAGCAAATTGATTTAGTTGCAGTTGGCGGCGGCAGTCAAGCTTTTGATGATGATGAGTAGTTAGTTGATAGTTGATAGTTGATAGTTGATAGCTAACAGTAAAGGTAGGGTGCGTCGCCAGTTTCCAACTCTCGCCTGTTTCTAACAAACGTCTGCTGTTCAGAAACCGGGTTTCTTGATGAAACCCGGTTTCTGAAGTCCGCTTCAAGAAAAATCAGGCTTTTTTGCAAATATTGCGGTGCTAAAATTCGATACTTTCCCAAAAAATCAGGTTTCTGGACTCGAGTCAGTGAAGGATCTAGAGCATCTGTGAGGAGGTGGGGTGGAAGGCTTTCCCGCACACCAAGGCGCATATTTCTAGTCTCTCCGAACAAGACCAGCTTTTGGCTAAGTCTTTTTGATACCAAACATTTTCTAGCACTTCTTTGATAGATTTGCTGCGGAGGTTGTTAAATCCTTGCCCATATTTTTCAAACAGAGCGATCGCCTGGGTCCTATAAGTGTCGCTGTAATGAGCGTATTTGGTCTGAGCTGTATAGCAGCAGGGCCACAGTTCAGCGTCAAAACTAACGTAAATTTCAGCTTTCTTTTGCGACTGGCAGTTAATTTCAATGCCCTGAAAATAATTTTCTAATCCTCCATATTCTTGGACGGCTTTGCGAAAGTTGGGGATTTCTGGATTTTGATACTGGGGTAAGGAAGCCGGCTTGAGTTCTACGGAGCTTTCTTTGTTCGCTTTAGCAGCTTTAGCCGGAGCAATTTCTTGAGCGAGTTGGAGTTTAACGGCTTGCTGAAAAGCTTCATTTGCTTCTTCTATTTTACCTAATTGTGTCCAGATTTTGGCTAAATTTCGATACACTCCTGAAAAATTTGGTCTAATTTCAAGCGCTTTTTGATAGTGATAAATTGCGGATTCCCATTGTTTTTGAGAAGCATAAACGCTGCCCATATTTGCATAAACTTCGGCAAATTCTGGCTGAATTTCTAGGGCAGTTTTATAGGAGTTCATCGCTTCCTCCAGACAGTCTGTGAGCTGTAGCAGATTGCCTAATGTTTTGTGAGCGACGGCAAAGTTTGACTGAATTTCAAGTGCTTTTTGACAAGCTAAAAATGCTTGTTCTAAATTTTTTTCCGCTAAATAATCTTCAGCTTGTCGGTGAAAATTGAGAGCTGCTTTTTCTAGGGTGATGGGGGTAGAACGATCGCGCTTTTCCTGCGTCTGGGAGTCCACCTCTGCGATCGCCTCCTCCTTTTCTCCGACTTCATCAACCTCTGACAGCGCAAAGCGAGACGTTGCTTTAGCTTGAAATTTAATAAACCCCAGTCTACGGGCCAAAGCGCGAGCTTCTTCGACTTGGTGTTGATTGTGTTCAAAGACTAAATATTGCCACTCTGCTTGGCCACCGGCGCCAATAAAGGCCTCGACGGATTCCATAATCCGGTTCCAGTTTGTATTGCGACGGTAGAGGTGGTTGGTATCCGCTAATCCATCGATGGCAAAAATAACGCGATCTTCTGGTTGATTCAAAATTTTGGCCAATTGTCGCCACCAATCAGGGCTGCGTCCGCTACCATTGGTGTACATCCAAAGGTAATTGACTCCCATTTTGTGAAAATACTTTAGCGCCGGGAGAGTGGTATTACTCACCATCGCATCCCCAAAGTTGCCGCACAGGTAAATCCAAGACAACTGAGAGCAGAATTCTTTAGGGAAGATTCTCTTAATATCTGCTATTGTCAATTCTGTCATTGGCAAAATAGGGTTCCCCGTGCGCGGACACTGAGGACAACCGGCATTACATCGGGAGGTAATGTCTAATTGCACTATTTCGATATCTTCGTATCTTAAGAACATTGTCTGCCTCCCCTGATGTTAATAAAGTAAAGTTAGTAGTTCTATTGTGACACAGAGTTGGTCGTGGCTATCAGGATGTAAGATGGAGCTGGGATCTGGAACTCTGGCGATCGCAGTTAGCCTTTGTTTTTGTTAACGAAGAATAGGGTAATGATAATCCTGGCGATCGCAGTCGCATACTTTATTGTAGTATCCGGGGGTGTTGCAGGTGGCTATAGGTTTCGCCTTTTATTGTTATTAAGAGCGATCGCCACGCAATCATTGAATTGATTGATGAGTGTTGTGGCTGTTATTAGCACCTATCGCGCTATAATTAGTGAGCTTATTGCTGGATAATTGCCCATGACTAATTCTGTTTCAGTCCCCGCCCAACCTCTAATTGTAGGAGTTACCGGTGCATCGGGACTGATTTACGCGGTGCGAACTTTGAAATATTTGTTGGAAGCCGATCGCGCGATCGAACTGGTCGCTTCCAAGTCTACTTACATGGTTTGGCAAAGCGAACAGAACACTCGAATGCCCGCAGAACCCACGCTTCAAGAGGAATTCTGGCGGGAACAAGCAGGAGTAGCCACAATGGGTAAACTTCGGTGCCATCCCTGGCAAGATGTCGGTGCTAATATTGCTAGTGGCTCCTTTCGCACCCAAGGGATGATGATTATTCCCTGTAGCATGAGTACGCTGGGCAAGTTGGCGGCTGGCTTGAGCTCGGATTTGCTCGAAAGAGCGGCCGACGTTCAGCTCAAGGAAGGGCGAAAATTGGTACTCGTGCCTCGCGAAACGCCTTTTAGCTTGATTCACCTGCGGAATTTGACTACCTTGGCGGAAGCTGGAGCTAGAATTGTACCAGCGATTCCTGCTTGGTATCACAATCCGCAAACTATTGAAGATTTGGTAGACTTTGTGGTGGCTCGCGCTTTAGACCAGTTGGGGATTGATTGCGTTCCTCTCAAACGCTGGAAGGAAGAGGAGTAATAATTAGTCATTAGTCATTAGTCATTAGTTATTAGTTATTAGTGATTTACAAATTACAAATTAAAATTTGATATGCGTCCTGTTTTTTTGCTAGTAATTGTGGTAGGGCTAACTATTTTTGCCCTGCAAAATGTGGAGCCGGCATTATCGCTGGTATTTTTGGGAGTTCGATCGCCTGCTTTGCCTTTATCTATCTGGATTTTGCTGAGCATGGCGGTGGGATCTGTCACATCTTTATTGATTTCGGGTTTGCTCGCTTTTTCAAATTACCTATCTCCAACGGGAGACCGCAGCGGCAGATCCAGTCGCAGCGGTCCCGATACTTTCCCAGAGGACAGCAGAACACCTTACACGCCGCCTCCCCCTCCTAGAAAACAGGGAATTGACCCGGATCTGAATAGGGAAAATAGCCAAACTCAAGCTCCTGGTTCCTACCGAACTGAGTACGGCACGTCGGCGGGTTACAGTGCCCGGACTTTCCAGCAAGAAACTCCGAACCCGGATGGGGCGAAGGATTATGCTCAACCGGGGAGTTATGCAGCGGCAGACGATGAGGATGATTGGGTCTCAGATGGCTCAAAATCGCGTTCTCAAGGGGGCGATGATGATTGGGGGGACGATCGCGATTTTCCCGATCGACCGCAGGTAAATGATGTTCCAGCGGCAAATCCGAGGGCTTACGAAGCTCAGCAGGAACCGAAAAGCAAGTCTTGGGCTGGCTCAGTATATTCTTACGGCTATCGAGATCCGAGCCAGTCTGGGGTGGGACAAACAGAGTCTGTATACGATGCGGAGTATCGAGTGCTGATTCCTCTGGAAGGGCAGATTCCTAAACCCGCTGATGAAACACCAATAAATCCTATGGCAGAAGCAGATGAGGATTGGGGATTGGATGAGGGTGATGAGTTTGATGACGATGATGGCCTCAGTGGCAGATCGATTAACCTGAAAAAATAGAAAAATATCGGAGGATTTGGCAGTGGATGGGTTGAGGGGAGTAAATATCTATCTTGTCGGGATGATGGGTGCGGGAAAAACAACGGTGGGGCGGATTTTGGCAAAAAAATTAAAATACCGTTTTTTTGATACTGATGAACTAATTGTTCGAGTTGCTAATCAGTCAATTGCTGAGATTTTCGATCGAGAAGGGGAAGAGGCTTTTCGGGAACTAGAAAGTAAAGTGCTTGGGGAGTTGTCTGCGTATCAAAATTCGGTGGTGGCTACGGGCGGTGGCATTGTGACGCGATCGATGAATTGGGGTTACTTGCACTACGGTGTAGTGGTTTGGCTGGATGTGCCTGTAGATCAATTGTACGATCGACTGCGTTCGGACACCGCTCGACCCCTACTGCAGGAGGGCGAGCTCAAATCTAAGCTGCAAAGCCTTTTTAAAGAGCGAGAGCGTTTCTACACTCAAGCAGATGTCCGAGTCTATGCTGGTGTGGGTGAAAGGCCTGAAACAGTGGCGACTAGGGCGATCGAGGAAATCCAAAAAGTTATCAAACCAGAAACCGGGCCCGATCTCAATTGATACATTCAGAAACCGGGTTGCTGAGAAAATAAGCTGTCACGCATTTAAATTGCATATTTAGGGCGGGCTCTTAGGCCCAACCCCTACTCCCCACAAAGCTTAGATTATTTTTTGACATTCAATTTAAATGCACAACAGCTTAACAGGTTTCTGAGGACTTTTGGTATTAGTTCCCAAAAATAATGCAACCCTACGCAAGCTCCAAACCACCAGCTTAATCTGTCATTCCCAAAATCTAAAATCTAAAATCTAAAATCTAAAATGGTATGAGGATGTGGCGATGCGGAGATTTTATACAAGAACTAATGGCAGACTCATCTAATGCGTTAAAGTCGGCTATTGAGTTTTCCCTAAAAATAAAATGGCCCCACCGCTGAAGGGCTGTAGGGCGCAAGGACAGTTAAACGCTAACTTGATTGTCGGGAAATTTAGCATCAATGCTATCCTCCTATGTGACGATTTTACGATCGTCCATTCCCTCATCAACTCTCCCGTATCAAAAAATGTAACCCAGCACTGATCGAATTTAATCTGTCCTATTCTAAAAACAATACCTCATGCATTCTGACGAGCAGCTCCCTAAAGCTGCTTTTTTATTGGGATGAGTTTTTGGCTGCGGGACTTGCGGGCTCTTGGGAATAACATTTTGAGCAACAGTCCCTCCACCTCAATACTGCCCTAGGGGTTTTCAGTTCCACTCCCGGTGTGTCGGTAATTAGTAATTGGTAATCAGTAATTGGGAATTAGTAACGCGCAACGGGGAATCGGCAATTGAGAAGCTTTACCTCACGAGGCTGGAAAACTACTATGATGCGCGGAACGGGGAATTAATCCGGGGGTGGGGGATTGAAAAAAAATAAGCTGTATTTATTGATGGGCGAGCTGATAGTTTTGGGCTACATATCCGTTGCGAGTTATAGAATTTGGTTGGATGAATTTCCCGTTCCTCATTAAGAGAATACAAGCTTGCCTGTCCTTGACCAAAACTCGATCGCTCCGCCCAACCCCACACCTGTTAAAGAAATGGTAGCTAATACCGCAAAAGCCCGCCAATTCTTCCAACCAGACATTTGAATATCGAGTCTTGCCAAAGCTCCGGCTGAAATCAAGAGTAAACAAGTAGCAAAAAGGTGCAGCCAAGCAAAAACTACCACTGCCACAAAAGCTCCTACAATAATAGAAAGAAAAGCACCGATATCACTCGAAAACCACCGCAAAATTAAGGCTTTTATGTCTCTCAGAGGGAACGACAAGGCGACAGCAAATACTAAAATTGAAGCTATGGCTAGAAACCAAGTCAGGTGCGGGGGAACATCAAACTCAGATAATTTCCAGCCAAAAGTGAAATAAGTAACAAAAAGTAGAGTTAGGGAAACCCAAGAGTTTTTTTTCATCCAATCGCACCATTAGGAGAACCAGGCAAAAAAAAGATGATGCTCCCGATGAGTTTGTACAGGGCCTAGAGGTTAGTAGAAATAGCTTGCACCGGACAAGTAGGGATGCACTGCTCGCAAACGATACACCGCGATCGAGCAAAACTTAGTTTAAAGCTTTCTGGGTCAAGGGTCAAGGCTTCTGTCGGGCAAACTCCCGTACACAAACCGCAGTCAACGCAGATATCTTCGTCTATGAGTATTTCCCGACTGGCTAGGGAAACGCCGATATTTTGCGATCGCATCCAGTCGATCGCCGCTTCTAGTTGGTCGATGTCCCCTGATAACTCTAGCACCAGTTTGCCCACTTGATTCGGAGCCACCTGAGCGCGGATAATGTTGGCTGCAACATTAAAATCCTTTGCCAGTCGATAGGTGACAGGCATTTGGATCGATCGTTGGGGAAACGTCAGTGTTACCCGTTTTTTCACCCTGCAAGTCCTCGGTAATTTACAAACAATCTTTGTTATCTTATGTTTTAGCGCACTTGGCCTAATTCTGGCCTCTTCAAAAAATTTTATGAGATTGGTCTGATTATCTCAAAATGTGCTATAATCTGAATCTATTATTTAAGATACAAACATAGAAATAAAACCGCAATATATTTTATGACCCAGAATTCGCCCAACTCAACTGTCGCCCCCGCCGCCAAAAATCCCGAAACAAAAGTCGCCACGCGCCTCAGAAACTTATTGATCGTGTTAACAGCGATCGCCCTTTCAATATCAATCTTCTTCGGGCTGCAAACCCAAACGCCGTCAAGCAGTCTCACCGACATGGCAAAAGCTTCAACGCCATTAGAAACAGCTTTGGTAAATGGCAAACCGACACTGATGGAATTTTATGCTAATTGGTGCGGTAGCTGTCAGGCAATGGCTAAGGATCTGAGCGAAATCAAACAGAAATACGCCGAACCGATGAATTTTGTGATGCTGAATGTAGACAATGACAAATGGCTGCCAGAAATCACAAAATATCGAGTAGATGGCATTCCGCACTTTGTCTATTTGAACGATAAAGGCAGCGCCGTTGCTGAAACGATGGGCGAAATGCCGCGCAGTATTATGGAAGCTAACTTAGAAGCTTTAATTGCAGGAAAACCTCTGCCACACGTCCAAGCAGGCGGTCAAGTTTCTAATTTTACTCCCCCCACAGGGCCTGTGAAAACAAGTAGCTCCGACCCCCGCGCCCACGGCTCTCAAGTACAGTAAATGAAGGAAGAGAGAAAAGGGAAGAAGACTTTAGGAACAGGCAAGATGCCTATTCCACAACAAATAAACTTTCTTGTGGAACAGGCATCTTGCCTGTTCCTGATTACGGATGTAACGGATGTCAGGAAGAAGGAAGAAGGAAGAAGGAAGAAAGAAGAGGGAGAAGGGAAGAAGACTTTAGGAACAGGCAAGATGCCTATTCCACAACAAATAAACTTTCTTGTGGAACAGGCATCTTGCCTGTTCCTGATGGCGATAACTTACAGAGATTCAAAAGCCCCTTGCAATTTCTGGCAATCAGCGTTTTGGGCGATCGACTACCTCTAAAGGAATATTCAAAAAAACATTTTTCACAATTTATTAAAATTTATTATACTACTTGTCAGGTGCGGAGCGTAAATATTCTCTCACTCCCGATACACAATAAAGCCTGACCGAAAACAATTTAGTCGCCCGCCCCGCGATTCATTCCTTTGCAGGCTGAGTGACGGGGTAAACTTTTCAATTCTTTAATCTAAAATCTAAAATCTAAAATCGAATGACTCCCGACAAAACCGGATTCAGTATTAGCGCGACCGCCATTCGCCGCCACATCGGCACCCTCATGCTGACACTTGCTATTATAATCGTGGGCTTGTTTTACATCACCCAACTGCCCGTTGACTTGCTACCATCCATCACATATCCCCGCATCGGCGTGCGCTTAAACGCCCCCGGCGTCTCCCCAGAAGTAGCAATAGACGAAGTTACCCGCCCCCTCGAACAAGGACTTTCCGCCACTGAAGGCGTCATGCAAGTTTTCTCCCGGACTCGCGAAGGACAAGTCAGCGTCGATTTATTCTTCAAACCGGGGGGAAACATCGACCAGGCCCTCAACGACGCCACTGCGGCTGTCAACCGCATCCGCAACCGACTTCCCGATACAGTAGAATCGCCCACTCTCTTCAAAGTTGACCCTTCCCAGCAGCCGATTTACGAATTTGCCCTCACTTCCGACTCCCTGCAAGGAGTTGATTTGCGCGTATTTGCCGACGAAGAATTATCCAGAGAACTAAACGTAATTCCAGGAGTAGCAGCAGTTGACGTGGCCGGCGGCGTGCAAGAAGAAATTCAAGTAAATATTGACTTAAATCGCTTGCAATCTTTAGGGGTCAGTATTTCCGACGTTTTATCAGCCCTCGAATCCCGCAATCTCGACACTTCGGGCGGCCGGCTGCGGCAAGAAGCAGCGGAACCTTTAACCCGTACCGTCGGGCGATTTAAGAATGCGAAAGAAATTCAGGAAATTTCGTTTCAAGCATCGGGTTCCAATCCGCCAAAACGAGTTTTTTTGCGTGATTTTGCTCAGGTAATTGACGGTACAGAAGAAGAACGAGTTAAAGTATTTCTCAATCAGAAAGCCGCCGTAAAAATTACCATTCAAAAGCAGCCGGATGCTAATACTATCTCCGTTGTAGACGGCATCAAAAAGCGGCTAGAAGAATTAAAAGAATCCGGGCTCATTCCCGAAGGCACGACTATAGTCAATACTTTTGATGAGTCTAAGTTCATCCGCGATTCTATTAGCAACGTCGTATTTTCTGGTTTAACCGGGGCTGTTTTAGCCGGGGCATCTGTATTGCTGTTCCTCGCTTCCCTGCGCCAAACTTTGATTATTGTGCTGGCAATTCCCCTCGCAACTTTAATGGCGATTATTCTGATGGGAGTTTTTCACCTATCTCTCAACGTCTTCAGTTTGGGCGGTTTGGCACTGGGCGTGGGAATTGTGGTCGATAACTCGATCGTCATGCTGGAGAATATTGTCGAAGGAACCAGCAATAAAAACAGTGCCAACGGCAAGCAGCGCTTAAGTAACAAGCAGTTGATGCAGCAAGCAGAAAAAAGCAGCCAAGAATTAGAATCAGCTTTATTTGCTTCCACCATCACTAACTTAGTTGCCGTACTGCCATTTTTGCTAATAGGCGGCTTAGTTTCCTTACTTTTCAACGAATTAATTCTCACCATCACCTTTTCCGTCGCCGCCTCTCTGATTGTCGGATTGACAGTTGTACCGATGATGGCTTCTCGACTGCTAGCGCTGCGGGTATCCAGCGGTTTGAGCAACTTTTGGCCGCTGCGCGCATTCGATCGAGCTTTTACTAATGCTACGGCCGGTTACGGTAAATTTTTATCGGGCATAGTGCGGTGGCGGTTGATTATCATTGCAGTAGCAATTATTGGATTGGGCGGCGGCAGTTGGCTGATGGCTGGTCAAATTCCCCAGGAAATATTACCGAGAATTAATACCGGTCAAGCGAGATTGTTTGCTTTGTTTCCCGCCGGCACAAATTTGGCAACCAACCAAAAAATCATGGCAGAAGCTGAGAAAATTATCCTCAGCCAACCAGAAACTCAATACACTTTGACGACAGTGGGCGGGCTGTTGTTCGGCAACAATACGGTAGAAAATTTGCTGCGCGGCGGCTGCAACATTACGCTGAAACCTGGCACCAATACATTGGCTTTTGTGGAGCGAGTTACGCAAGAATTGAATAAAATTGATTTGCCCAAAAATACTCGTTTGCGGCTGAATCCAGAAAATGTGCGGGGTTTGGTTTTAACTAATTCGCCAGTGCGCGGCGCTGAAATTGATATCCTGCTTCAGGGCGAAAACGAACAAATATTGCAGCAAGCCGGCCGCGAGATATTGGGAACTTTGGATAAGAAGGTAAAATTAGCTCGTTTTCGCCCGGATGGAGACCCGCAGCAGACGGAAGTGCAGATTCGCCCCAACTGGGAACAAGCGGAAATCTACGGATTGAATGCGAGGCAAATTGGAGAGGCGATTCAGACAGCAATTCAAGGTTCGGTTCCCACGCAATTGCAGCGGGGAAACCGTTTGGTTGATGTGCGAGTACAATTCGATCGCGATTCTGTCCAATCGATTTCGGAACTAAAATTTATTCCTTTAACTGCTAGGGATAACAGCATTATCCGCTTGAGCGATGTGGCTAATATTGAACTGGGAAAAGCGCCTGGGGAAATTCAAAGGCTTAACCAGCGCCAAGTTTTCATGATTGCTGGGAATATTAATAAGGGCGCGAGTTTGGGTGATGCTTTGAAACAAGTGGATGAAGTTTTGTCGGAAATCAAATTGCCACCAGGAGTGCGAGTTATACCGAGTTCGGCGGCTGAAACTAACCGAGAATTGCAAAGTTCGCTGATTGTTTTGGGATCTTTGGCGGCGTTTTTGGTATTTGTGGTGATGGCGGTGCAGTACAATTCGCTTGTCGATCCGCTGGTGATTATGTTAACGGTGCCGCTGGCTTTGGCTGGGGGGATTTTCGGGTTGTATGCGACTAAAACTGCGATCGGCGCAACGGTGATTGTGGGGGCGATTTTGCTGGTGGGAATTGTGGTAAATAATGCGATTATTATGGTGGAGTTGGCGAACCAAATTCTGGAAGATGAAAAGGTCGATCGCACAACAGCAATTCTCAGGGCCGCACCTCAGCGCTTGCGTCCGATTTTGATGACAACTATTACCACAGTTTTGGGTTTATTCCCCCTAGCTTTGGGCATTGGAGACGGTTCGGAATTCTTGCAACCGCTGGGTGTGGTGGTGTTTTCCGGTTTGTCGCTGGCGACGCTACTGACGCTGTTTATTATTCCGTGTTTTTACATTTTGCTGCACGATTTATTTGGTATGTTTGCAGCGAAAAAGAAGCCGCACGGGGTTGTTATTCCCCTGCAGAAGGCGGGGAGAAAGACTACGAATTTGTAATATTTTAGTGCCAGCAAATACGCGCTTTTCCCGCAATCCGGCAGGGAATGAATTCCCTGCCTCATAGCGAAAGTCGGTTAAAACCGACTGTAGATTTTGAGGAAAAATACGATCTATTTCAGTCCTCTTTCAGAGGACTTTTGCTATGAGACAGGGAATTCATTCCCTGTCGGACTGTCGGTTAAAACCGACTGTAGATTTTGAGGAAAAATACGATCTATTTCAGTCCTCTTTCAGAGGACTTTCGCTATGAGACAGGGAATTCATTCCCTGTCGGACTGTCGGACTCACAAACAATACCGGTACTGCATTCGATCTTAAGTTAACGCGCCGATAATTAGTCGGTAAGGTGCGTCAGTAAACAGTCTCTGACTCCCCAAAGAAATTCCCGACTGACGCACCCTACGATAAATGCTGCAAGATTTCAGTTAAAATAGAGCTTATTTACGCTGAAATATCTTTATGCTGATTTTACCAAAACATGAAAGACAAATTGACTGGTCGTTCTCACACATAAATCAACCCATTAATTCCGAGTGGGCGACGATTGTCAGTGGCGATCGCAAAAAAGTCACTTTAGTCGATCGCAACTTGTCGCCAAAATACGAATACCAGCTTCCCGACGAAATTAGCTGTTTAGCCATTAGTCCCAAAGGCGATTTGCTGGCAGCAATTATGGCAAATGGCAATCATTTAGCAATTGTGACAGCAGAAAACCAGCTAGTTTTTGAAGAACAGCTACCTAACCCTCCTGTTAAGTTTTCGTATAACAAAAATGGATTTCAGGACTGCTGGTTTGATGCAGACGGCGTGCGTTTTTGGTGTATCAAATTAATTGAAGGCGAGGAAGTCGAGATTCAAATTCGCGATACTAATTCATGGCATATCCAGCGAAAAATTAGGCTCAAAGACCCTTTTTATGACCGTGGATTCTTGTTTCAACGACACCCAGAAAATCAAATTTTAGCTGTTTGGACTACCGAGGGTCAGGGCGAATCGCAAATCTATTGGCTTTATGATGATGGTATGACAATTCATGCCGTAGAGGTTCTCTGTGCCGATGATTACATGGGGCCTCCAGAATTTCACCCTGCTGGTGGCGAATTTCTAATAGTACATGATTGCGGCCGAAAAATCAGCCGATTCAGTTTTCCTGACCGCAATCTACTGGGAATATGCGAATGGCCTTGGCCTGGGCTGAGTGACGGTTTTGGTAGCTATATGTGCTACCTTTCAGACGATCGCATTCTAGTTAATACTGATGAAGGGCTCATGTATCTAATCGATATTGACAAAATGGAGATATCAGATGAACTGATTTTAATCGGTCACGAACCGCGCTCGTGTAAAGAACTTTACCCCACTCTCAAGGATCTTAAAGAAGAGCTTTGCGGCGACCTGAAATATTTCTATTGTTTTGATTCAGATAGCATTCTGTCCGTTCACTCACAAGTCCTGAGTCAAGAACCTGACTCTAAACAGAAGACATTAGTTATCTTCGGCGGAAAAGAGCTGTTTGGTTCCCTGGCGAAGGTACAACAATCCGCACCCTACAGTAAATTATTCATTCAATCTTTAGGCATTTCTTAAGGATTTTCAATACAAAACGCTTCTTGTGCCGTGTTAGCTTTTCACTCGCTTTCCCACAATCCGACAGGGTTGAAACCCCTGCCTCATAGCGAAAGTCGGTTAAAACCGACTGTAGATTTTGACGGGAAGTGCGAGGGATTTTAGTCCTCTTTCAGAGGACTTGAGCTATGAGACAGGGAATTCATTCCCTGTCGGACTGTCGGTTAAAACCGACTGTAGATTTTGACGGGAAGTGCGAGGGATTTTAGTCCTCTTTCAGAGGACTTGAGCTATGAGACAGGGAATGAATTCCCTGTCGGACTGTCGGACTCACAAACAATACCGGTACTGCATTCGATCTTAAGTTAACGCGCCGATAATTAGTCGGTAAGGTGCGTCAGTAAACAGTCTCTGACTCCCCAAAGAAATTCCACACTGACGCACCCTACGATAAATGCTGCAAGATTTCAGTTAAAATAGAGCTTATTTACGCTGAAATATCTTTATGCTGATTTTACCAAAACATGAAAGACAAATTGACTGGGGTATCTTAGCCATAAATCAACGCACTGATTCCGATTGGACTATTGCGACAAGTTGCGATAGCAAAAAAGTCACTTTAGTCGATCGTAACTTGTCGCCAAAATACGAATACCAGCTTCCCGACGAAATTAGCCATTCAGCCATCAGCCCCAAAGGCGATTTGCTGGCAGCAATTATGGCAAATGGCAATCATTTAGCAATTGTGGCAGCAGAAAACCAGCTAGTTTTTGAAGAACAGCTACCTAACCCTCCTGTTAAGCATTATTTGGATAACGAGAATGGATTTCGGGACTGCTGGTTTGATGCAGACGGCGTGCGTTTTTGGTGCATGAAAGTAATTGAAGCTCAAGAAGTCGAGATTCAAATTCGCGATACCAATTCATGGCAAATCCAGCGAAAACTTTTGCTCAAAGACCCTTTTGGATGGAGTTCCTTCTCGTTTCACCCGCACCCGGAAAATCAAATTTTAGCTATTTGGGCTGCTGCCGGTCAGGACGGAGAGCAAATCTATTGGCTGTATGATGATGGTACAGAAATTCACGCCGTGGAAGTTCCATGTCCCGATGACACAGGGCCTCCAGAATTTCATCCTGCTGGTAGCGAATTTGTGGTTCTACATGGTTGTGAGCGAACAATCAGCCGATTCAGTTTTCCTGACTGCAATCTACTGGGAATATGCGAATGGCCTTGGCCTGATTCTGATGACGGTTTTCTCTTCTCTATGTGCTACCTATCGGACGATCGCCTTCTAATCAACAGTAATGAAGGACTTATGTATCTAATCGATCTTAACAAAATGGAGATATCAGATGAACTGATTTTAAGCGGTCATGAACCGCGCTCGTGTAAAGAACTTTACCCTACTCTCAAGGATATTAAAGAACAGCTTTGCGGCGACTTGCACTATTTCTATCGTTGGGATTCAGATAGCATTCTGTCCGTTCATTCACAAATCCTGACTCAAGAACCTGAATCTCAACAGAAGACATTAGTTATCTTCGGGGGAAAAGAGTTGTTTGGTTCGCTGGCGAAGGTACAAGAATCGGCACCCTACAGTAAATTATTCATTCAATCTTTAGGCATTTCTTAAGGATTTTTAATACAAAACGCTTCTTGTGCCGTGTTAGCTTTTCACTCGCTTTCCCACAATCCGACAGGGTTGAAACCCCTGCCTCATAGCGAAAGTCGGTTAAAACCGACTGTAGATTTTGACGGGAAGTGCGAGGGATTTTAGTCCTCTTTCAGAGGACTTGAGCTATGAGACAGGGAATTCATTCCCTGTCGGACTGTCGGTTAAAACCGACTGTAGATTTTGACGGGAAGTGCGATCGATTTAGTCCTCTTGAGCGAGGACTTTAGCTATGAGACAGGGAATTCATTCCCTGTCGGACTGTCGGACTCACAAACAATATCGGTGCTGCATTTGATGTTAAGCTGACGCACCGTAATAAAATCAGCCAGTAAGGTGAATTTGACATCATAAATTGTTTATGCTACAATATATACTACAGAGCAATAAGCAAAATAAATCTCAATAAAAATGCCCTACGAAAAATTAGACATATCAGCCCCAAAACCAGTATTATCTTGGGCAAATCACGCCCTAGGCGAAAAAGAAACCAAGATGACCGCAAACGTAGCATCTTTGCCCTTTGTATTCAAACACGTCGCACTAATGCCCGACGTACATTTAGGAAAAGGCGCTTTAGTCGGTTCCGTAATTGCGACAAAAGAAGCGATTATTCCGGCTGCTGTGGGCGTTGATATTGGCTGCTTTACTGATGATACACAAATTCCTCTAGTGGATGGCAAATCTTATGCGATCGGGGAACTGGCTAGGAGTCAAAAAGAATTTCTTATCTACTCCTGTACAGAAACAGGCAGAATTGTTGCTGCTAAGGCTACAGCCAAATTAACTAGAAATAATGCCGAACTGGTTAAAGTGGTACTGGATAATGGAGAAGAAATCAAATGCACTCCCGATCATCAATTCATGTTGCGGAATGGTGAATACCGAGAAGCGCGGGATTTGACAACAGGAACGTCATTGATGCCCTTTTATTCCAAACTAGATAAGGATGGGTATACCTTAGTACAGCAAAACTATTCAGGTAGATGGCAGAAAGCTCATTGGATGATTGCTCGTTGTGGTTTGTTAGGAGACATACCATCTTTCCCCAATCAGAGAACTGTGATTCATCACAAAAATTTTGATGCTGCAGATAATAGACCAGAAAATTTAGAATTCATGGGTAATAATGACCATTCTGCCTATCACCGTTCATTAGTTGATAGAAATACCCATTGGCAATCCCTAGAATTTGAACAAAAAAGAAAGCAAGCCCTAGCTAATAAAGCTCAAACCTCAGACGGACACAGGTATTACGCCGAACGCGGGACGAAAAATATCCTTAAGTATATGGAGAATAATCCCCAACACTTCCAAGAGTCAGTTGCGGGGAATGGCGAACGAGGAAAGCAGTATCTAATTAATTACAATCAGAGTGAAAAGGGTAAAGCAAAGAGTAAAGAACTTGCTAATCGGCTATACACTTGTGAGAGTTGTGGAGAGGAAGTTAAAACTCCTATCGGACTTCACAATCACAGAAAAAATCAGCACGGCTACAACCACAAAGTAGTTGCTGTTATTCCTTTATTTGAAAAGGAAGATGTCTATTGCCTAACAGTTCCAGAATACGGCAATTTTGCGTTAACTGCGGGAGTATTTGTCCATAACTGCGGCATGATGGCTGTGAAAATGCCTTTCACCGCCAACAAATTAGAAGGCAAACTCAAACAAATTCGCCTCGATATCGAAGCCGCGATTCCCGTGGGATTTGCGGAAAATAAAGAAGTAGAAAAAACAGTCACCAACTGGCAAGGATGGGGAGAGTTTAAGCAACTTCATCAAGGCGTACAGCACCAAAACAATAAAGCCTTAAAACAAATGGGTTCCCTCGGCGGCGGTAATCATTTTATTGAGGTTTGCGTTGATACTGAAAACTTTGTTTGGCTGATGCTGCACTCTGGTTCTCGCGGCATTGGGAATTTGCTCGCACAGCAGCATATAGAGACGGCTAAAGATTTAGCTAAACTGGCAGAAATTAATCTGGCTGACAAAGATTTGGCTTATTTTGTGGCGGGTACGCGGGAGTTTGCGGCTTACTGGCACGATTTGCAGTGGGCGCAAGATTATGCTCGTTTTAATCGCGATGTAATGATGAATCGGTTTAAGCGAATTGTGGAAAAGCACGTCGCGGGCGGCAAATCTGTTAAGCCGTTATTAGAGGTGAATTGCCACCACAATTACGCGGAAAAAGAGGTGCATTTTGGGGAAGATGTGTATGTGACTCGCAAGGGTGCCGTGCGCGCCGATGTACAGGATTACGGGATTATTCCGGGTTCGATGGGGGCGAAATCTTTTATTGTTAAAGGGAAGGGAAATGCTGAAAGTTACTGTAGTTGCAGTCACGGCGCGGGGCGCTTGATGTCTCGCACTCAAGCTAAAAATGTATTCACTCTCGATGATTTTGTGCGGCAGACTGACGGGGTTGAGTGCCGCAAAGATGAGCAATTTTTAGATGAAATTCCGGGGGCTTACAAGTCGATTGATGAGGTGATGAGTCAGCAGTCGGATTTGGTGGAAGTTGTGGCGACTTTGAAGCAGGTGGTTTGTGTCAAGGGGTGATGGTGATAATCAGAAACCGGGTTTTGTACGAAATTACTGCATTTGAGCCTTGAACTCGTGAAAAACCCGGTTTCTTTTTCTGGAGTTGGTCTCCCAAAGTCGGTATTGACACAAGGCTTCTTAATGGTTTATAAATAAAATGTAGAGCTTAGGAGAATCCCGAATATTACTCGATTGCAAAAATGCAAATACGTTGGGTCATATGAACAATAAAAACCATTTTAAATTATGAAGATTATTTCACTTAGACTAAAAAATAATTTTTTTGAGTGGGATTTTGATGAAATTAAGTTTTCATCAAACTTAACCCTTTTAGTAGGTGTATCAGGTGCAGGCAAAACCCAAATCCTGCGTGCAATTATCGATTTAAGACGTATTGCAAATGGAAAAGCTATAAATGGGTTTGAATGGAAAATCAAATTTTCTACGGTAAACGGTACTGAATTTATTTGGGAAGGTGGTTTTGATACTGTTGAAACAAATGAACTAAGTTTTGAGGATGATGAAAAAGAAAAACAAGATGAGCGAGAACAATATTCCTTAATTTATGAAAAATTGACCTCAAACGATCGGCTTTTAATTCTTAAGCGAAATTTGGAAGAAATTACGTTTAAAAATACCCCAATGCCTAAACTTTCTTCGCATCAATCAATGATATATATTCTGAAAGAAGAAAGTGTGATTAAAGAAGCCTTTGATGCTATAAATAAAATAGAATATCGCGATCATACAATAAACGGTCGGCGTCTTATAAACTCAAACCAATCTTTGCACTCGCTCAAAAATAAATACAAAACCTTAGACAGCATAGTAAATAGTGATGAGGATATTAGAACTAAACTATATCTGACTTTTGAAAACAAGTTAGATATTTATGAAAAAATAAAGTCAAGATTTATTGACATTTTTCCACAAATAGAAGATCTAAAAGTTGAGCCTTTTAAAACAGACATATTTCCTAAATCAATTGCTGAGAAATTTCAGCCTGGTATTTCTATAAAAGAGAAATCTGTACCAAAATGGATTAGAGAAAATAGGATGTCTTCGGGGATGTTGCGTACAATTATTCATATTGCCGAAATGTTTCTGGCAAATGAAGGTTCGGTAATATTGATTGATGAATTTGAAAATAGTTTAGGCATAAATTGTATTGACATCTTGACTGATGACCTGATTCACGAAAATAAAACCTTACAATTTATTGCTACAAGCCATCACCCTTACATTATCAATAATATTCCGTATGAATATTGGAAAATTGTGACTCGACAGGGCGGACATATTAGCATTTGTAATGCTTCAGATTATCGTTTGGGTAAATCTAAACAAGACGCATTTATTCAATTAACCAAAATTCTAGAAAAACAATCATAGTATGAACTTCTATTTTGTATTTGAAGGGAAGACAGAACCGATTGTTTATAACAAGTGGTTATCTGTACTTCTTCCAGACTTGACAGAAGTGGATAATTTTGATGCTGTAAATAAGAATAACTATTATTACGAAAGTGATATGGGCGTTCCTAGCTGCTACAGAGTTGCTGCTAATGCTATCCAAGAAATTAACGATTTTCCTAAATATAATTACTTGGTACTATTTACAGATGCAGACCGTTTTACAGTTGCAGAGAAAAAAGCAGAAGCTGACGCTCAAATTAAGTTAGAATTAAAAGATAAACCTTTTAAAACATTACCGGAAAATTGCCAACTTGAAATTATTGTGCAGAAAGTTTGTATTGAAACTTGGTTTTTAGGCAATAGGAAGTTCTTTGTCAGACATCCACAACATAATTCAATTTTGAAAAAATACATCGAATATTTTGATGTAAGCACAAGTAATCCCGAAGACTTAGCGAGTGAATTTGTGCAAGATGAACAAAATACAAAGGATATTTTTGGATATAAAACAAAAGCTTTGTTTCATGAAGGTTATCTTAGAGAAATTTTCAAAGAGCGTAGTTCTGCGTCAAACAAGAGCTTTTCTTACCATAAATCTAAACCGAGAGAAGTACAAGAAAAATATTACCTTGAACAACTGATAGCAAGACTTGAGGCCAATTCAGATCACTTACTTAGTTTTCAAGAATTTATAAAGTTTTGTTTGAAAATTAAGGGGCAACTAAATCAATAATACATCGCCGTGCGCGCTGTGGGGAAAGGAGAATTCGATCGCACAAACAGCATCAAAAGGGGGAAATTGAGCTTAACTCGATTTCCCCCCTCTTGACAAACGCTTTGTTTTCTGAAGCTTTTCTCTAACACACCATCTGTCTCGACTCAATTTCTAGCAAGCGCAGCAGTGTTTCATCGCCCTTGGCTTTGGCTGCTTCCTTTCTACGATCGAGAATATTGCAAAGATTCGCCCGGTGCACTTGCGCCACTTCCATAACTGTTGGGTAAGATTTAACCGCCCCTGGGGCGTTAGCTGCTGCGACATCCCGATCGCCCGATTGAGCATCTCGCTTTTTGGTATAGTTTGGGCCGCCGTATTTTTTGGGGTTGGGAATGTGTCTCGGATACCGATAGTTCCAGTTTTGCCCCCGGTATTTGCCCGCGACTTCGCCTTCTACCATATCAACTGTCGGAATGTCGTACTCGTAGTTTGAACCGCGATAAGTTAGTTTCATATTTTTTGATCCTTATATTTATGGAGATAAAAAGGGCAGTCAGGTCAGGGTTGGTTTTCTTGGCTAAAACTTTTTTAGTTTCTGTATTCAATTATACGGTTTTTTGAGATGAATCCGTTTTATTTACAAAAATTAATATTTGGAGGGGGGAGACGGCAAGAAAAAACCCGCCGCAGCGGGTTTAATCGAGTTTTTGACTAATTCGAGCAGCACCCGGAGCGAAACTGCTTCGGTTCCGCAGAACTAGCCAACTGTCACCTGATCGGTTTGCACGCCTGCGGCACCTTCTTCAGCAGAGGCGATCGCCACCAACTTGTCGAGAATTTCCTGACTGGGAACTTGACCTTTGAGAACAACCGTGCCGCTGAGCTGAGCCACATAAACAGTCTCGATATCAGCAACTTCTGGATCGCCGTCAAAAGCTAAAGCCACCCGCTTCGCCAGGCCGCTTTCGTCAAAATTTCCGTCTGGGCCGACTTTAGCAGGAGCGATAGATTGCGATTGGGCAGCTTGCTGTACTACTTGTGCCATCGGTTCAGCCTGGGGTGCCGGCTTTTCGAGTCCGAACAGTCTTTTAAACCAACCCATAGTATTTGAGTCTCCTGAAAATACACTTTTTACACGATAGCTCTAGAATTCCAAAAGACTCTTGACACTCCCCAGCAGTCAAGGCGAGGGGATTCTTGGTTCTGCGACCTACCTTAAAACTATCTATCCTTGCGGCAGTGTTTAAACCAGGTATCCGTTCAAAAGAACCAAATATCGAGCTTAATTTAGATAGCCTCAGAGAGTTTGTCTCCCCAAGCTTTCGAGAATTGCTTCTCTTGTTTCTGTGTGCCCCACAGTACATTTTAGAAATAAAAAGTTTAGTCTCTGATTTTGGCTTACATTAGTTAGCCCAGCTATGTTTTTTGTGGTTTTCGCCACCCACTAACCATTATTGTTTTCCGACCAGTCGTTTGAGCGTGGTGTCTCATGTGTATCGGCGGTTATTCTACCTGTAGTATAGTTATTGTACTCTACAATGAACACAATGCAAGAAAGTTCAAGAAAACACTTAACAAAAGTTGATAATTAATTAAAGCCGTCCTAGAAGGACGGGGCTTTAGACCCAATTTCTTGGTAATTGTTGCAAAACTCAGCGAAATTTATCAAAATGTTTTCCGGTAGACTTTCACAATCTCAAATCTCCCATGATATGCAGATGTTGATTTTGCTATTTTATGTATAGGACGATCGCTACGCCTTGGATTGCATACCAGTAGTCGAAATAGTTCCCACTTTTACCTTGAACAAACTGCACAGCGCGCCGGAATACATTCCCCGTTTGTTTAACTACCCAGGACATCTTGTGCTGGTCATCGAAGTGCGATCGCTGATACAGGCGACGCTAAACCCGCGCTTAATTGGGGGTAGCCCTGCATATACGCTGTCAATCTAATTCTTAACTTTTGATATAATATTGTTCTGCTTCTGACCAATTGAGTTTAAGCAACGAATCATCTCCCCAGGTTAGTTTGAGACTCGGCTTAATTGCTTCCACGCCCAAAGCGCTAATAATCTGCGCTGCGACAGCTTTCGCCAGAAGCGGCGGTACAGAATTTCCGACTTGGCGAAAACCGTGCCATTTTGTGACGTGAAATCTAAACCAGTCAGGATAGGAATGCAGTCGCGCAGCTTCTCTGACTGTAATGCACCGAGGGGCGATCGGGTGAATCGGTCTCGGAGAAGTATAAGCCCCCCTCGCCCTGTCGGTTCCCGCCCTGAGAGTGTTGCAAACTCCGTCGGGATGTAGCTTGTAAAAACGGCTGATCGGCTCTTTTTCGCCGTGTTTGGCAGCATGAAACCTTTCCATACATTCCTGAGAATGTTTAGTTCGCAAACTACAAGAGAGGATTTGTCGATCGTACTCGCGATCGTAGGAATAATCATCATCCAAACCATCAATTCCGCGCATTATACTCGCAT
The DNA here is from genome assembly GCF_036700405.1 of Microcoleus sp. T3_D1. Taxonomy (NCBI): domain Bacteria; kingdom Bacillati; phylum Cyanobacteriota; class Cyanophyceae; order Oscillatoriales; family Microcoleaceae; genus Microcoleus; species Microcoleus sp. T3_D1. Next base: position 97,791 of record NZ_JAUBOV010000006.1, on the reverse strand, counting down.
AAGTGCTGCACTTTCCGTACTCCGCCATTACCCAATCTCGGTGCAGCAACTCGCTGTAGTTTTCCACTTCCGGCAAATCTCCAATCGCATCCCAAACTGTCGGAACAGCAGGTAAATTAATTTTTTTATAGCGTTTAGGAATTTTAATTTTCGGCAGTATAGTAGTTTGCTGAGGGTATTTGGGTAGCTCATAACCTTCTTTGCACCCAATCAAAAACAATCGTTTGCGAGCTTGCGGCACTCCATAGTGAACAGCGTTGAGAACTTGATAATTTTCTTCTACTTTATAGCCACGTTTCATAAAAGAGCTAATTAAAACATTCAGGAGTTCTTTGTGTTCTCCTGATGCAATTCCCGGCACATTTTCCATTACAAAAAACTTGGGTTTTAGCTCCAAAACTAAGCGCTGAAAGTGAAAAATTAGAGAATTTCGCGGGTCGTCCACATCGCGCTTGCCCATCATGGAGAATCCTTGACAGGGCGAACCGCTGATTACTACGTCTATCTCGCGCCGCCCGATCGCCGATTTTTTCCGAATTTCCGATCCCGTAAGCTGTGTGACATCTTTGCACAGAATAGAACACAGCGGGAAATTAAACTCGTGTGTGGCGCAGTGAATAGGGTCAATTTCGACGGATGCAAGTACATCAAAACCAGCTTGTTCAAAGCCCAGAGTCATGCCGCCCGCGCCTGCAAATAAATCAACAGCGATCGGTCGCTTTTTCCGATTGCTTGGCATAACATTTCAATAAAAAAGTTGCTTTAATAGAAATTAAGGAAATCAACCGCGTTTCTGGTAATCAATCGTGGGTTTGTCCACGAGCCATCCACAAATAAACCAGGTTTATACATAACCTTTCAATACCAAAGTTGCTTTAATTTGCTGTATTTAATTTAACATTTTTCATTATTTCCGCAGCCGCCCGATCGCACACACCCACATCTCCGAGACTTTCCCGCATTTCCCGATAACCTGCCAAAGTTTGCTGGCGTCGATCGGCATTTTGCAGCAATTCCAGTGCGTGATTCACTATATTTTCCGCAGTCGCCTCGTCTTGCAGCAACTCCGGGACGATCGGCTTCATTTGCACCAAATTGGGCGGAGACATAAAAGGAATCGAAAATTTCAGCACGTGGCGAGCAATAACCGCCGTAATCGGACTGACGCGGTAGGCGACAACTTGGGGAACGTCGAGTAAAGCTAGCTCCAGATTAACAGTACCAGATTTAGCGATCGCCAGATCGGCCGCAGCCAAGATTTCCAGAGTTTGATTTTCTAACAAAGTAGCCCGCAAACCGTAATTCTCGATCGCCTGTTCGATTTTGCTGCGAAAAGCTTTGTTAGCCAGCGGAATCCAAAAATGAACTTCCGGCAATTTAGCTTGAATAATTTGAGCTGCCTCAAATATAACCGGCATCAGGTACTTGAGTTCTTGGTGTCTGGAAGCGGGAATTAGGGCGATCGACACCTGTTCCGGCCCAATTCCCAAAGTTTTGCGGGCAACTTCCCGGCTGGGCGCAGATTGCATTCTATCCACCAAAGGATGACCAACCCAACTCACTTCGGCTCCTTTTTTTTGATAATAACAAGCTTCCTCTGGGAAAATTGCCAAAAGTTGGTCGCAAATATTGACAATCAGATCAGTATTGCGAGGAGAAATCGACCAAACCCATTCTTGAGGTGCGATGTACCAAACCACCGGCAGATCAGGCAAATAGCGGCGGATATAGCTGCCAATACCGAGATTTGGAGTCAAATAATCAATCAATACAACAGCATCGGGGCGGAAGTTTTTGAGATATTGTTTAGCTTTTTGCTGAACTTTAATCGTGGGCCAAATATACGGCACTGATTCTATAAGGCCCATAGAACCAATGCCCACAGTATCGCCTAAAATAGTAGCACCCGCTTCCGCCATACGAGGGCCGCCCAATCCTGTTATTTCTAACTCCAAACCGGCCGCGACAGCGTGACGTTTTAAGGCTGCAACTAACAAAGATCCTTGCAAATCGCCCGAAACCTCACCAGTGCTAATAAAAATTTTCATATTGGGACTTTATACAGATGAGATGTTTGCTAATAACTCGGTAACAGCATCATATTGATCGGGCATATTAGCACAGCGTACCAGTAATTCTAAGTCCAGATCGGGAAGGAATGTACTCCTGGCAATCTGCTCAGAATTTTCACCTGTTAAGTAATAGAGAGATAACTGACTATTTTGCCAAAACCAGACTTCCCGAACGCCCAATCTTTTGTAGAACTCTAGAGTATTTATCCCGCCACTGGTAATTACGACTTCAATAGCAATATCTGGGACTATTTTTTGGGTTCCTATATCATAGGAATCATCCGGCTCTTTTCTACCGCCTAATTCTCTGTTACCTAGAGTCGGGCCGCCCTTGCCGTAAAATCTAATCCCATTTGCTCTCATATATGCCTCTAGCAGCATACAGAGAGTTTTCTTGATTATTTCGTGTTCGGGCGAGACAGTCATAATTTGCAGTATTTTATCGAGATAGAAAAATTTCACACCTCTGAAATCTTTAAAAGCTGCTTCTATAGCTTCAAATTGCTCCCAACTAACATCTGAGAACCTGATGCAGCCATCTTGTTCTGTTTCAGGGGATGTAGATTTGACTGAAGTATATACATTCATAGGGCAACAGTCGCTTAGTTCATAGGTTTATTCTACCTCATTTACTTTTTGCCAGGAATCAAACCGCGCCGCCCTTTGGTTATAGACTGCTGCATAAATCTCCGCAGGTGCTGCAAATGGGGGTTTTCTGGCAACAAATCCAACTGTTCCAAAGCTTGATTTAGAGTGTAGCCAGAATGGTAGAGAATACGAAAAGTTTTCTTCAAAACTAGCAAATCTTCTGCAGTAAAACCGGCGCGTTCGAGGCCTATTTTGTTGATTGCTCGCACTCTCGAAGGATTCCCCTCGACTAGCATATAAGGAGGTACGTCTCGATCGATCCTGCTCAAGCCGCCCACCATAGACAAGCGGCCGATGTGGACAAACTGGTGAACCCCCAAAACACCGCTCAATCGGGCTTGAGACTCGATTTTAACGTGTCCGGCTAAGGCTACAGCATTGGCGATAATTACTCGATCGGCGATCGCGCAATTGTGTCCCACATGAACATAAGCCATCAATAGATTATGATTGCCAATAGTCGTGCTTTCCCCGGCTCCAGTAGCGCGGTTAATTGTCACGTATTCCCGAATCAGATTGTTGTCGCCAATTTTCACCCTAGTCAGAGAACCCTCATATTTCAAATCTTGAGGTTCCAAACCAATCGCCGCACCGGGGAAAATTTGATTGCGAGCGCCTATTTCTGTTAGCCCGTCGATAATTGCATGAGCGCCAATCTTAGTCTCCGGCCCTATTTTCACTCTTTCCCCAATTACAGCATAAGCTCCCACTTCTACAGTCGGGTGAAGTTCAGCGCGGGGATGAATCACAGCAGTTGGGTGAATCAAAGTAAGCATTTTTTATTAGTCAGTTTTCAGTTTTCAGTTTTCATTTTTCATACAAAATCAAGCTTAAATACCCCGTTTATTTCTTAGTCCGCGGCGGACTTCGTTTGTGTAGTAGCGATTTCAATCGCCGAATCATCAAGGAGTAACAAACCAGGATTTAGTATCAGTAGTCAATTGTCAATTGTCAATTGTCATTGGTTATCAGGAATATAGAGAAATTCCCAAATAACACATAACCAATCACCAATCACCAATCACCAATCACCAATCACCAACTTAATCTACCATCGAAAACGTCAATTCTCCTTCACAAACTTTTTGTCCGTCTACTTCAGCCAGAGCCTGCATTTTTGCGAAGCGACGGCGTTTTACCCACAGCAATTCTACCGTCATCAGCAACTGATCGCCCGGTACAACCTGACGACGGAACTTGACTTCATCAATTCCGGTAAACATCCACAATCCTTGCTTGATGTCGGGTAACTGAGCCAGAACAATACCGCCAACTTGAGCCATCGCTTCGACAATTAATACTCCAGGCATAATTGGCCGTCCGGGAAAATGCCCTTGAAAATGCGGTTCGTTGAAAGTCACATTTTTAATTCCTACAGCCTTCTCGGACGGCACGTAATCAACAATCTTGTCAACCAGTGCAAAAGGATAGCGATGAGGCAATAATTTATGAATTTCTTCGAGAGTAAAAGTAGATTTAACCGCTGGAGAATCCTCACCGTTTTCGGTGGGAACGGATTCAGAATTAGCAGTATTGGGGGTGTTAACTTCAGTCAGCGTAGACATTACTTGAAGACTTTTGAGTGTGGTATTGCAGAAGGCAGAAGGAAGAAGGAAGATGCAATCTTAACAGATCACCTGTTTTTTCCTAACTTTTATCTAGGGTAGCTAGAGCTTCCGATTTCAGGGCTTGGGCGAGTTGGACGTGCAGGTTGTGACTGGCTTTGTAAGCCAAGTAGTGAGCTTTTGGCCAAGTTCCTAGCAGACTGAGGTCGCCTACTAAGTCTAAGATTTTATGGCGCACCGGTTCGTTGACAAATCTCAAGGGCGGGTTGAGCCAGCCGGATCGATCGCAAACTAGGGCGTTCTCTAGGGTACCACCTTTGATCAAACCTGCTTGTCGCAATTGATCAACTTGGCGAGCAAGTCCAAAAGTGCGGGCTGGGGCGATCGCGCTAGCAAAACTTTCTGCCTCTGGCGACCAACTGTACCATTGATTGCCGATCGCCTGTTCCTCAAAATCAATTCCGTAACTAAATCGAGTTTCGGCTGAGGGTAAAGCCGCTGCAAAAGCATCCCCGTGGCGCACCCAAATTGGCTGTTCTAGGACGGCGGAGGAAGTGGGGGCTTGCTTCGATTCTTGAGGAACTAAGCCGGTATGGGCGATCGCCTCTACCCAAACCAGAGCCGAACCGTCCAGCAGCGGCACTTCCGGCCCCTCAACCTCTATTCGAGCATTATCCGCTCCCATCCCCGCCAAAGCGGCTAATAAATGCTCTACAGTGCGAATTTGAGCATCGATAGCTGCCAGTTCAGTGGAAAGTGCAGTCTGGCAAACCGCCTCAATTTTGGCAGGAATTCTCGGAGCACCAGGCAAGTCAATTCTGACAAAATAGCGGCCTTCCCCAACCTCTGCTGGCAAAACTCGGACGCGAGTTTGTTCGCCGCTGTGCAAACCAATTCCCGACAGTTCAAATTCAGATTTTAAGGTACGTTCAATAGTCATTAGTCATTAGTCATTAGTCATTAGTTAGTAGTCATTAGTCATTAGTTAGTAGTCAGTAGTTAGTAGTCAGTAGTTAGTAGTCAACTGCCAACTGCCAACTGTCAACTGTCAACTGTCAACTGTCAACTGCCAACTGCCAACTGCCAACTGTCAACTGCCAACTGCCAACTGCCAACTTAGAATCGCTCACCAATCCCAAAGTGAATTTGATTGTCGCCAGTGTCGTTGATACCGTAATCGATCCGGATCGGCCCTAAAGGAGATTGAACCCGCACGCCGAGGCCGTAACCGTAACCGCTACCGGGCTTTTCGCGGATACCTGCCGGGTCGCCTGGGACATCTTTGCCCGTGCCCAAGTCAGTGCCAGCATCCAAAAATAGCGCTCCGCCGATAAACGAAATAATCGGGAAACGGTACTCAACGCTGGCTTCTAGGAAACTGCGACCGGCTCCGAGGTCGCCTTCGGCGTAACCGCGTACCGAGTTGGCGCCGCCCAAGGCAAAGGCTTCGTAGGGAGGCAAATCTCCGAATACGGTGCCGCCCCTAAGACTGAATGCCAGGGTTTGAGGGCCGGCGGTAAAGTTAGTGTACTTGACTGGTAGGTACAAGCTGTAGCTGGCCCGCAGGCGGTTTAAGAGGATGCTGCCGGAACCTACAGGAATCGATTGTTCCATCCCAAATCTGAGCAGGGAACCGCTAGTGGGGCGGAGGGGGTCGTTGCGCCGATCGCGCACCGCACCTGCTTGCAAAGTTGTCAAGTCATCTGAGCCAGAATTGCTAAAACTTAACAGGTTGCCGAGTTCGTCCTCGGATTCGCGCCTGCCTTTGCGATCGGTAATTGAGACTCGCTGGTACTGCAAGCCGACTGAAGCAGTCCACTCAGCATCCGCAAAAGGATTGGCCGACAGGGGACGGGTGAAATTGATGCCGGCCCCGGTGCGATTGATGCGGGGTCGATCCTCGTTGGGCAATCTGACTTCCCGTTCGCCGCCGTCAAAAATCACGCTGATCGATCGTCTTCTAAACGCATTAATCGTATAAGAAGTCCGGTAAGGATCGCCCGCAATCCAGGGATCTGTAAAACTCACGTCAAACAGATTTTGGCGTTCCCCGATTTGCACCTCAGCGCCCAACTTCTGGTTCCTACCGCCCAAGTTTTGCTGCTGGTAACTCACCGTACCGAACAAACCCGTCGCGGAACTCAAACCCGCACCCGCGGCTAGAGAACCGGTATTTTTCTCAATGACGTTGACAATTACCCTTGCCTTGCGGGGGTCAGTCGTTCCCGGTTCCAAGGCAAGTCGCACGTCTTCAAAAATTCCCAAACCAAACACCCGTCTCAAATCCCTTTCCGCCTTGGTGCGGTTAAAGATGTCTCCGGGCTTGAGTTCTACTTCGCGGGTGATGACAAACCGGCGGGTGTTGCCTCCGATGGGCTGACCCGTGGCATCTGTTGCCTCTCCCTCCTTGTTCAGGAAGCGGACATCAACGGATTCGATCTGGCCTTCTGCCACTACCAGGGTAACAGTGCCGTCGTCTGCTACTTGCGGGGCATCAGTGATTTGCCCCAAAACATAGCCGTTCTCTTGATACCACGCATTAATTTTTTTCACTCCCTCTTCAAAGCGGCGGAGGTTGAGAATTTTGCCGTATTGATCGCGGAAGCTTTCGTCAATTACGCTTTGGGGCAGCACTTGCTGACCGGTGATTGTCACTCCCCGCAATACCGGATTTGGCTGCACAATAAAAGTCACCCGGACGCCCAACGGGGTGTCTTCCGGTACTGCCCGCACGTTTCTAAAAAAGCCCGTGGCAAAAATGGCGTTGATGTCTTGTTGCAGTTGGCTGCGGTTGGTCGTGCGTCCCGGTTGGGTGCTGATGACTCGGTAAATTTCGCTTTCCAAGTCTTCCGTCGCCCCGGTGACTGTAACTTCTGCAACTAGCACTTGCGGTTCTGCCGCCCCGGCGGGTGCGGGCGTTTGTCTGGGCCGCGGTGCTGGGCCAGGGGGCAATGGGGGAACGGTGTTAGCCGGCGGTCTGGTCGGGGCCGGTCTGGTCGGGTTCGGCCTGGTCGGGGTCGGCCTGGGGGTAACTTGGGCGTTTTGATCGATCGCCCCTGATTCCTCTGGTTTCCCTAGCTCTGCTGCGATCCAGGCGGGCGTTACAGCCGCTTCCGATGGGGGGAGCGAGCTGTCCTGTTGCGCCTCTGGCAGGGCGTTTTGGGTGCTAGAGGCGGGGGAGGGGTTGGATGCTAGCTGGGGTTGGAGTTGAAGGAGCGGAGGTGAAACCGGGGAGGGCGGGTCTGTGACTAGGTTTGGGGGTTCCTCGCCTTGTCCTCTGGCAGGGGCCTCAGCTATTGTTAGGGCTTCCCCTGTGCTAGTTTTAGCGGCTTTGCGGTCTTGAGGAGGGTTTTGGGTTAATTCTGGAATGGGGCGATCGGGTAATTCGATCGACGGGGCGGGCCGGGCGGCAGCCAAAGCTTCCTCTGCAGATTCAGAGTAGGATGTTTGGCCGTTTGCAGAATTTGATAACCCGAATGTTGCTGAGGCAGTAAAAACTGCCACCAATACAGCAGATAAACGCATTTTTGTTCACTTTTTTGGGCAATTCACACACCACATTAGTCATTATTCATTAGTCATTAGTCATTAGTTATATAAGTCGGTGGAATTTCGCGCTGACCGCTAATTGATGACTGTTGACCGCTGATTGCTGACATCAAAGGCACAAGGGTGACAAACTGTGCAATTGTAGCGCATTGTTAAAGCCTCTAGACTTTCTGAGCTAGAACCCGTTGGAGAACTTGCTGGTAAGCGGTTTCCACCGATCCCAAGTCGCGGCGGAATCGGTCTTTGTCCATAACACGGGCGTCGGGGTCGGTTTCTGCGTTGTCCCACAGGCGGCAGGTGTCGGGACTGATTTCGTCGGCGAGGAGCAGATTTTGATGTTGGTCGATACCGAATTCTAGTTTGAAGTCTACTAGGGTGATGCCGCACTCGGTGAAAAATTCTTTGAGTATTTCGTTAATTTCGCGGGCGGCTATTTCTAGTTGGTCTACTTGTTCGGGGGTGGCTAGCTGCATTAACTGGAGCCTGTCGCGGGTCAGCAGCGGGTCTCCCAAATCGTCGTTTTTGTAATAAAACTCCACCAGCGGCGGATTGACAATTGTGCCGAGGGCGAGACCGGTTTGCTTGCAAAGACTGCCGGCGGCAATGTTTCTAACTACGACTTCCAATGGCAAGATTTGGACGCGACAGACTCGCATTTGGTTGGGGGCCGGCGTGTCGATGAAGTGGGTGGGAATCCCTTTGGCTTCTAGCATCCGAAACAGGTGGGCGGATACGGCGCAGTTGATTTCGCCTTTGCCGACGATGCTGCCGCGTTTCTGGGCGTTAAAGGCTGTGGCGTCGTCTTTGAAGTGGGTCAGCAAAATTTCGCTGTCTTCGGTGGAGTAGAGGATTTTGGCTTTGCCTTCGTAGAGTTTGCGATCGGCTGACATGGCGATTAATAATGAATGTAGATGAGTTTTAGATTTTACCGTAGCTCGATCGGGTGTTATTGGCGAGTTTTTGGATCTCGGCTGTGCCCCTGAGAGCATGAGGGGCGAGTACACCTGCCGGTAGATACCGTCATCGGCCCCGGAATAAATGATTCTTGACCAAAAAAATGGGATACAAGCCTCCCCCTTCTAGGGGGACTTTCGGCTCGGAATCTCTCAGCGAGGTTTTTGCATTAAACAGCACTGCATTTATTCAGGTCGGCTCTACAATGGCTGTATGTTAAATCTAACCTACGAGTACAAGCTCATTCCTACCGATACGCAACGCCAGACTTTCGACCAGTGGCTCAATATTTGCCGCAAGGTCTACAACTTTGCATTGCGAGAACGAAAAGATTGGGTTAATTCTCGTAAGTGTGATATCAACTCGTGCAGCATGAAGCAGGAATACATGATCCCTGCTGATGCACCGCGTCCAACCTTTGCGGGCCAATGCAAATCATTGGCAAAAGCAAAGAAGTTAATTCCTGAGTTGAAACTGCCTCACACCCATGTCTTGCAGCAGGCGTTGCGCCAACTAGAGGCAGCGTTTGTGGCGATGTGGGAACGAGGACACGGTTTTCCTAGATTCAAAAAGCGGATGCGCTCATTTGTGTTCCCTCAGTTGAATCTAGAATCAGTTAAACGGTTTGATGATGCCGATTGGGTCAACCTGCCCAAGATTGGTCCCGTAAAAATGCACCTGTCACGTCCAATCCCTCAAGGGTTTGATGTCAAGCAAATTCGCGTTGTTAAGAGGGCTTCTGGTTACTATGCCATGCTCACTTTGCAATGTGATATCCAAGTGCCTCAAGCCTCACCTTCAGGACATGGATTAGGGATTGATTTAGGGTTAAAACATTTTTTGGCAACTTCTGATGGTGAATTGATTGATAGACCTAAATTTTTTGTGGATGGACAACGCAAGCTGAAATTGCTGCAACGTCAACTCAAGCGCAAGAAAAAAGGCTCTAGAAAGTTTCGTCAAATTCATCACCAAATAGCGAAGCACCACGAATACATCTCGAACAGTCGCTCATACTTTCATTTCAAGACCGCACATCATTTATGCGACGCAGCCCACATAGTATTTGCTGAGGATTTGAACCTCAAAGCAATGTCAGCCGGAATGCTGAGCAAGCACACGCTTGATGCAGGGTTTGGTCAGTTCTTGAATATCTTGAGCCATGTTTGCTTTAAGCGAGGTGCGTACTTCGCGTCTGTAAACCCGAACGGAACAAGTCAAACTTGTCCAAGATGTCAAACCCATACAGGCAAAAAAGAACTATCCGAACGGGTACATAAATGTCAAACCTGTGGCTATGAAACGAATCGAGATGTTGCAGCCGCGCAAGTGGTGTTGCAGCGTGGATATACAGCGGTTGGGCAAAACGAGCGTGAATTTTGGGGAGGGGAAGCTACATGAGTAGTCCCAATGAACCAAGAATCCTCGTGCCTTCAGGCCGAGGAGTTGTCAAAAAGGACAATAGAGATTAAACCTGCTGGGTTCGCGATCCGTGCTGAATAAACCTCCCCAAGGAGACTGGCGCTTAAAAAACATCTATAAAATGGCTGATTTATGCAAGACAAAAAAATTCATATTCTCTTGGTAGAAGATGATGAGGTTGATGTGATGAACGTCCGGCGAGCGTTCAAAAAAAATAACATCGTCAACCCCCTCTACATTGCTGCCAATGGATTAGAAGCTCTGGCAATATTACGTGGAGAAGGAAAAATAGAGCCTCCAATGCCTCAAGCGCGCCGGTTGATTTTGCTGGACTTGAATATGCCGAGAATGAGCGGGATCGAGTTTTTGCAAGAATTGCGACTGGATGAATGTTTGAGGTCGATTCCGGTAATCGTCCTCACAACTTCTAATGAAGATAGAGATAAAGTAAAAGCTTATAATTTGAATGTAGCGGGCTATATTCTTAAACCTGTCACTTTTTCTAACTTCGTGGAAGTTATGGCTACCCTAAACAGATACTGGATGCTGAGCGAAATTCCCTAAACTCGGGAAAATTTAATAAAAAAATTTTTCAAGGGGGTTTGTGATTTTTTAGCGATGCAGTTGTTTTAATTCCTTTTTCCCGACAGCAGCTTTTTCGGAGTAATCCACAATTCGGTTTTTATGGACAAAATTCTCACAATTCTGATAGTTGATGACGATGCAGTCGATCGAATGGCGATCAAACGATCGCTCAAGTCCGCTGGTGTTTCGGCAGAAGTTACTGAAGCAGAAGACTGCGCGGATGCGCTGGCACAACTCTCGGTCAGCAAAACTTCTACTCAGGCTACCGCGAAACTCTCCCAACAAAATAAATCTCAACCTTTAAGCGAGGTTGAAGAGACAGAAAAGGGGCTGCTATTAAATCAAATATTTGAGTGCAAATTTGACTGCGTATTGCTCGACTACGGATTGCCCGACGGAGACGGGCTGAGTTTGGTAAAAAATCTACGAGAAGCGGGGCTTAAAGTTCCCTTAATTGTGCTCACCGGTCAAGGCGACGAACAAATTGCTGTGGAATTGATGAAGGCGGGAGCTTCTGATTATATCGCTAAAAATAAGCTTTCTCCCGATAGTTTGTCTCGCAGTTTGTACAATGCCATTCGCGTTTACCGCGCCGAATCTAAGGCGTTTGAGGCCAGTCAAAAACTTAAGGAAAGTGAGGAACGGTACAGGTTAGTTTTAGAGGGAGTGAACGACGGAATTTGGGATTGGGATTTAAGTAAAAATGAGGTTTATTGGAACGATCGCCTTTTGGAAATTATCGGTTTGTCGCGAAAGCAATTTGGCAGGACTATGGAAGCTCTATACAACCGCCTGCACCCCGATGACAAGGAGGGAATCGTCGCGGCGATCGCCGCTCACTTGGAACAAGAAATAGACTATAATGTAGAATTCCGGCTGCTACACTCGAACGGTGTTTACCGCTACTGCACTTCTCAGGGAAAAGCTCAGCGGAATTCCCAAGGAAAACCGCTGCGGATGGCCGGCATGATTAGCGACATTACTCAGCGCAAACAGGCGGAAGATGCTCTGGAAAGGGAACGGCTGCAACTGAGACAAATTATTAATTGCGTGCCTGTAGCAATGGCGATGTTCGATACGGAAATGCGCTATATGGCTAACTCTAAAAAATGGGTTACTCAATTTAATTTGGACTTGCCGTCCCTGAATAATCTCAGCCATTACGAATTGTTTCCAGATACGCCCGATCGCTGGAAAGTGATGTATCAAGAAGTGCTGACAGGTGAGGTAGTTTCTGTGAGCGAAGATGCTTGGGAACGAGCAGACGGCTCTGTTATGTACCTGCGGTGGGCTGCTCACCCTTGGTACGATCCAGACGAGAAAGTCGGGGGAATTGTGATGGTGGCCGACAAGATTAATGAGTTGGTGGAAGCGCGGGAAACGGCCCTAGAAGCCAGCCGGGTGAAGTCGCAATTCTTGGCGAACATGAGTCACGAAATTCGCACTCCGATGAATGGGGTTTTGGCAATGGCTCAATTGCTGCTGCGCGCTCCTCTGGAACAGAAACAGCGGGACTGTGCTCAGACGATTTACCGCAGTGCTGAACATTTGCTAAGTGTTATTAATGATATCCTTGATTTCTCTAAAATTGAAGCTGGAGAAATGCGGCTGGAAAAGTCTAATTTTGATTTGGATAGTTGCGTTGAGTCGGTGATAGAAATAATAGCGCATTTGGCAGAAGAAAAAGGTATTGAATTGAATATTTTAGTTGACAGCTCAGTGCCGAGAAAGTTGGTGGGCGACTCGGGCAGATTGAAGCAAGTTTTGCTGAATTTGACGGGTAATGCCATAAAATTTACAGATCGCGGTCAAGTTCTAGTTCACGTAACTGTGAAACAGGGCAACCGACAGGCAGACGGTAGACAAGAAGCAAGATTGCTATTTTCCGTGCGGGATACTGGCATTGGAATTTCGGCCCAAGGGCAAACAAAGCTGTTCCAATCTTTTTCTCAGGTAGACGATTCTCCTACTAGGCCTTACGGCGGGACGGGTTTGGGTTTGGCTATTTGTAAGCAGTTAGTGGAGATGATGGGAGGCGATATTGGAGTTCGCAGTTTGCTAGGCAGCGGTGCTACTTTTTGGTTTACTGTACCTTTGGAAAAACAGTTGCCAGTTGAGCCTCACGATCCCGAACTTGCGGGCAAGAAGCTGTTAGTAGTATCGGAAAGCGCTTTGAGGAGGGCAGCGGTGCGATCGCTCGCTCAAAGTTGGGGTGCCCGCTGCGACGAGGCAGAAACTGCTACTGAGGCTTTGACTTGGTTGAACAAGGCCCGGGGCGGGATTTCTCAGAATTCGGGGGAGAGGGGAAAAAGCTGGGATGTGGTGCTTGTGGACTTGCAAATGCCGGAGTTGGATGCGGAGGAATTTGCTAGAAAAGTGCGATCGACCTCGACAGTTGGCTCGTTAATCGCCATGACTGCTTTGCGAGAACAGCCGAAGGCTGAATCGCTTTGCAGTGGGGGTTTTAACGGGTATTTGATCGAGCCTGTGCGGCCAAGCCGCCTGCTTGAGGCAATGCTTGCGTCGGTTAAGGGAACGGGAGATTTTGGGAGTTTGGAGGCTGCTAATACTTGCAAATTGCCAGCAGTTAATTCTCAATATGTTACTCCCAATTCGCCGTCATCGCTGAGAATTTTGCTGGCGGAAGACCACCCGATCAATCAACAAGTTATTGTCGAACAGTTGGCCGTTTTAGGCTATCAGGCTGACTGCGTGGTCAACGGTCAAGAAGCGCTGGATTTACTGGCAAAAAAAAGCTATGATTTAGTGCTGATGGACTGTCAAATGCCGGTACTTGACGGTTACAAAGCGGCGCAAAAATTGAGGGAAATCGAAGGAAGCGATCGGCATACTTTTGTGATGGCTTTAACTGCTCATGCTATGCCGGGGGAACGAGAAAAGTGTCTGGCGGCGGGGATGGACGATTATCTCAGCAAACCTGTAGATTTAGATGCTTTGGCGGCGGCTCTGAAAAAGTATGAAGCCCTAAATTTTCAGGGTGAAAATAAGTATGGAGTAAAAAGTATTAACTCGGAAAATAAATCTCACTTAGCAACAAATTATACAGAAGTTGTGGAAAAAGCGCAGGTTGTGGCTGTGCCGGCACCAAGGGCGATCGCACTTCAAACTTGGGAACACGCAGACTGCGACGGACTGTTCGACAAGAGCAGATTGGAGCAACTCGGACGAGTTAATATTAAATTGCCAGAGCGACTTTTGCAAGCTTTTGTGGCAGACGCGCAAGCTGATGTAGCTACTGCCAAAATCGCCGTAGAAGCTAAAGATTGGCAAGCTGTGGAATATCAAGCCCACCGTCTCAAGGGAACTTCTGCTAATGTGGGAGTTGCTCTGATGTCGGATTTGGCCGCACAATTGGAGCATCAAGCGCGAAGCTTCCAATCAGAAGCACCAGCGACCCAATTGTTAACCATTGAGGGGATTGAAAATATATTAGTGAGTTTGTCAAATCATTTAGCCAGAGTTCAACAATTTGTCGAAACTCGAATGTTTGGTTAGTCGGTTAGTCGCTATTAATCGATATTAGTCGGCGCTTGAAATCGCGCCTAAACAAACGAAGTCCGCCTACGCGGACTAAGAAATAAATTCTTTGTTTCTTTGTTTCTTTGTTTCTTTCTTCACTCTGTGTTCTCTGCGTTCTCTGCGGTTAATTTAAAAAAAATAATTAATTTAGCTATGAATTACGATACCATTACAAACACTATTTCAAATAGCAATTCCTTAGAAAACGAGGAAAAACTGCTAACGCCTTTGATGGTTTTTGCTCGCGAAGTTTTATTGTATGAAAAAGAGGCTATTTCTGAGCAATATTCTGTAAATGCTGTGCCTTACCCGCTCGATGAAATCAATAATTTTTCTGTGGACAATCTAGTAGCAAAAGTGGCTCGCTGCTGTCGGGAAAGCAAGGTGGGAAAAAAATTACCTACGGCTTTTTACGTTCACGTTTCGGCTTTGCAAGCACTCAACCCAGTCATCGGAATCTACGAAAATTGTGCCAGACGCACTCTCGAAAATATTGATGAAGCAACTTTAGTTAAAATTTCACTCCATCAACCTAAAATATCTTATCTTTTTTACCCTGATTTCGATACAGATGCTCATCCTGCTTTGCAAACCAGCATCCAAATTAATCTAGCAACAGGGGAAGTTAAATATTTCGATTACAGCAACAGCGAAAATCCCCCGGTTTTGCACCGTAAGGAAACTTTTGTAGCTGCGGATTATCCCAATTACGAAAAGTTTGCGAGGCTGACTCGCTGCGAGGAAAAGTGGGGACTGCTTGACAATACTAGCGTTATCGGAACTCGCGAAGGTTGGCTCAAATATTTGGGATATTGCGGTGTAGAAATCCAAGATCATACTGTTGTCGAGCGTTTGAAAGAGGAGAATAGTGAGCTATCAATTCCTAAAATCGAGCGACATAAAGCTGCAATGGTACGCAATTCGCTTTCTAAACCCCTGCGTCTGGTTTTAGAAGCTGATTTAGTGAGGGACGGGGCGACTTTTTTTGATTACGGTTGCGGTTACGGCGGGGATGTTAAATATATTGCACAAGAGGGTTATGCTATTTCTGGTTGGGACCCATACTATCAGCCGGATACTCCGCGAATTTGTGCTGATATTGTGAATATTGGTTATGTGATTAATGTGATTGAATCTTTGGCGGAACGCCGAGAAGCTTTGCTGAATGCTTGGGAATTAACTAAGAGTTTATTAGTTGTAGCGGCTCAGGTTTTGATTGACGATCGCCAACAAGGTCAAATTGCTTACGGGGATGGGGTGATTACTTCTCGGAATACTTTTCAGAAGTATTACGAACAAGAAGAGTTGAAGGTTTATATCGACCAAGTTTTGAGTGTAGATGCAATTCCTGTGGCTTTGGGGATTTATTTTGTATTTCGGGATGCGGCGGAGGGTGAAAGTTTTCGTGCTTCTCGGTTTCGATCGCACTTATCGACTCCCAGGGTGCGATCGCAAGTTAAGCGGTTTGAGGATTATGCGGAAATGTTGGCTCCTTTGATGGCTTTTGTGAGCGATCGGGGCCGCCTTCCTGTTAAAGGCGAACTAGCGGAAGAATCGGCGATTAAGGAGGAATTTCACAGTTTTAATCGCGCTTGGAGGGTGATTTTGCAAGCAACGGATGCGGATGATTGGGAGAAAATCGCCGACAAGCGCCGCCAGGATTTGCTGGTGTATCTGGCTCTGAACGGTTTGGGCGATCGGCCTTCAATCCGCCGACTCCCAGCTCAAATCCGCAATGATATCAAAGGTTTGTTTGACAATTATCAAAAAGCTTGCACTTTAGCAGATTTAATGCTATATAGTCTGAGCAAACCTGATATTGTTGCGGATTGCTGCGAAGATAGTGCGATCGGCTACAAACAGCATGGTTCCCTTTCAGTTCACGTCTCTGCATTAGAAGAACTAGACCCTTTACTCCGGCTCTACGAAGGCTGCGCCAACCGCACAATTGGCAGACTTGACGGCGCGACAATCATCAAATTTTACGCTCGCAGACCTCAGATTTCCTATTTATTTTATCCCGATTTTGACACTAACCCGCATCCAGCCCTTCACACTTCTATGCACATAGATTTGCGCGATCTTTCTGTGAGCTATCAAGACTATTCTGATGTGTATAATCCACCAATTTTAGTGAGAAAAGAAGCTTTTGTTACTGCTAGTTATCCCCATTATGACAAGTTTGCGAAACTCACCCGCCAAGAAGAAAAGTTAGGTATTCTCGATCGTGGTGTAGTTAAGAAACATCGAGAATGGGTGAAGTGTTTGGAGGAAAACTGCGTTAAAATTAAGGATCATAAGTTATTTTGGCGATCGAATGCTGACCCAGAAAAATTGAAAATGCTGCAAAAAGCTGCGTCGGAACGCCACTCGCAAAAGATTGAGGTTAATGCGGGAAAGATTGAAGGAACCGCAGAGGGCACAGAGAGCACAGAGGAAGGGAAAGAAGAGGAATAGTCATGGAAACAGAGAAAGTTTTTGCCTAACTACCCAAAATTGGGATTTTAGACAGAAAATTTCTGCTTTTGACCCCATGACGGGAAGGGAGTAGTTCCCAAAATCTCAAAATATTGATAGACTTAATCAAAGATATCTTGTTCTGTTTAAAAGGTATAGCCATGACAAATCAAGAGTTTTTAGGTGAATTTTTATCTCTGCCGGCTGAAGCACAGAGTCAAGTGGTAAGTTTGATCGCCTTTTTAAAACAAAAGTACATATATGATGAACCTGTCTCTTCGTCAGTAAATGTTGATTTAATGAACGATCCCTTTATTGGAATGTGGCGAGATCGTCAAGACTTAGGTAGCACTACCTGGGTACGTAATCTCCGAGAAAACGAGTGGTAAAAAGCACATGGCTAGTTCAACTATCATAGATACCGACATAATCATTGATGTTGGTCGTGGTATTCCTGATGCAGTTAATTGTTTGCAAGGACTAAAATCAAGTTCTCGATTAGCAATTAGCATAATCACACAAATGGAGCTAATTGTTGGCTGCGCTAACAAGGTAGAGTTACAGACTCTAGAAAAATTTCTCCAGCAGTTTGACGTGATTAGAATTGACCAGTCTATCTCAGATAAGGCGGTTGACTTGTTACGGTTGTATCGGCTAAGTCACGGCTTACTAATTGCCGATGGCTCGATCGCAGCTACAGCAATAGTATGGGAGTACCCTTTCATCACTAAGAACCAACGAGATTATCGATTCATTCAAAACTTAAATTTATTGCCATATCCGTAGCAATCAGAAAGCCTAACAATGCGTTGGAGTCGAGTATCGGTATTGGTTTACTTGATGGACGAGTTGTAGTTGTTGTCTACACGGAGCTTGATCGGGAAACAGTTCGTATTATCTCCAGGGCGAAAGTCACTGTCTTATGAACGCAGACGCTATGAACAATACCTCACAAACCGACTGGGCGAGAATCGACGCAATGAGCGATGAAGATATCGATACTTCCGATAGTCCACCACTATCGGAGGAGTTCTTTACTAGAGCGCAATTACGAATGCCTCAGTCGGCTATTACTATGCCAGTTCAAGTCGATCCTGAAACATTTGCTTGGTTTCAGGCACAAGGAGAAACTGCCCAACAACAAATGTCTGTAGCACTTAGGATTTATGCAGATGCACACAAAACCTATCCTGCATTCGTAGCAAAGCCAGCATAACGACAGCTATAATTATGGTTGGCTTTCATTACCTTCCGACAAAGCATTAGGCTTCTTGCTACAATGTTTTGATACAGTTCAAGTCAGGTAGAATATGTCCCTAATGAGCGCCCCAGCAAAATTCCAAGCAACCTCTCCTCCTTTCCGTTGGGATGAAGCGGGAGGTATCCGTATAGGTTCGAGTCGAGTCACCCTAGATAGCATACTTGCTTCATACCACAATGGCTCCACTCCCGAAGAAATCGCTATTCAGTATTCAGTTGTTCGCTTAGAAGACATATACAGTACCATTGCTTACTATCTAAACCATCGTCAGGAAATTGACAGTTATTTGGAACAGCGCAGCCAACAATCTCAGCAACTGAGACAAGAACTTTCTCGACAACACAACTTAGTTGATCTGAGACAACGTTTGCTTACTCGTTATCAGTCAAAAGGGGAGTCGATACCAAGTGCGCCTTCTAACTGATGAAAATTTTAATGGAGCCATATTGCGTGGGCTGGTGAGACGTTTGCCTGAATTAGATATTGTTCGTGTCCAAGATGTAGGGCTGATTCACACTGACGATCCAGATATTTTAGAATGGGCGGCTAATGAAGGACGCATCTTACTTACCCATGATGTGGCCACTATTACGATGTATGCCTACGAGCGAGTCAATCAAGGACTACCTAGGGCTTGGAGTTATTGAGGTTATTGCAACAGCACCCATTGGTAAGATCATTGATGATTTAGAACTATTTATTTGTTGGAGTCAGCCTGATGAATAGGAAGGTCGAATTCTTTTCATCCCTTTCCCTATACTGTGATTTGGCTAGATAGTCGGTGGAATCTACTGTATGTGGTTCACATTGAGCGTGAAGAAAATGTCATTCGGATTATTTCAGCACGTAAAGCAACTCGTCAGGAGAGGGCAGAGTATGAAGGTTGAAGCATTAAAGCAGCGATTAAACCGCAACCGTCCAATGACTAGCGTGACGATTCGTATGCCCGAAGATGTTGTGGAAGATTTAAAAAAAGTTGCACCATTGTTGGGTTTTTCGGGTTATCAGCCATTAATTCGTGCTTATATCGGTCAAGGTTTGCGCGTTGATTTAGAACGATTTGAGAGCGAGACAGTAACAGCCTTAGTAGCAAGTTTGAAGCGCCGAGGTGTCAGCGATGCAGTGATTGATGAGGCATTAAACGAAGTCCTTCGTGCTGAGCCCTGTTAATTGTGTCTAGCCAGCAGCATCTCATATCCAACCCCTTGACATCGGAATTATTCATCTCTCTCTTCTGCAGACTCTGCGCCCTCTGCGCCCTCTGCGGTTAAATCATTCCGGTACAATCGGAATTGATACCATTACAAAAGTCACTGTCTCATAAACGCAGACGCAACCATCCTACTTTTGACAAAGCAGTTCGCCTTGGACAAGAATGGCGTAAGTCTGCTGAATAGCTCAATACCTGCACGCGCACAAAAAATCCGGTTTCTGCGTGAATATCTCAAGGGATTATCCACGATTTTTCCTAGAAACCGGGTTTTTTAGGTTGATAGTGCGTAAGTCTTCTTAAGCAAACTTAATCTTCAAATAATCATCCTCCATCTTCGCCCCCGAAGGTTGCAGCGCCGCTAAAGCTTGCGGCAACACCAAATTACGGCGGTGATTCCCAATCCGAACATTCAACTCATCTCCCGTTTTGGTCAACTGGATCTGATCCTTAGCAATTCCGGGCAAATACAGTTCAAGACTATATTGATTGTTTTCCTGCACGATCTTAATCGTATTTTCTTTGTAATAAACTTGACTGGGGTCTTCGTCTTTGTAAAGCGTTTCTTTCAAGCGTTCCAAAGCTGCCAAACCGCACATTTCTTCTGAATAAAGTGGCACCTCCTTAACTGGAAGCGGCATGAAATCTGAGTGAATTTCCTGACGGTACTGTTCCTGGCTTTCTTTCCACCGTTTGAAAAATGGGTCAGTTACTTCTGCGGGAATAATCCGGTTAGCTACTACTAAATCAGTGGCTACATTGTACAAACTCAAATAGGCATGAGCGCGCAGAGACTCTTTAATTACCATTTTTTCGGGATTGGTAACTAACCTTACCGAAGTGACAGTATTGTCAGTTAAAACCTTTTCCAAAGCTTCGATTTGTTCGTAAAATTCGTAAGGTGCATCCATCACCTCTTTGTCTGGCAAAGAAAAACCCGCAATTGGTCTAAAAATAGGTTCAACTAAAGGCCGAAGGGCGGCTGATATGCCTTGCAGCGGCTTGTAAAATTTTCTCATGTACCAGCCGCCAACTTCCGGCAAACTTAGCAGTCTCAATGCAGTGCCAGTCGGAGCCGAATCGATAATTAAAACATCAAATTCGCCTTCGTCGTAATGCCGCTTCATTCGCACTAAACCGAAGATTTCATCCATTCCTGGCAAGATGGCTAATTCTTCAGCTTGCACCCCTTCGAGTCCCTGCGCTCGCAAGACTTGACTAATGTAGCGCTTAACGGCTCCCCAATTGCCTTCTAATTCCCTGAGAGCGTCTAATTCTGCTCCCCACAAATTCGGTTTCACCAGCCGCGAATCGTGTCCGAGTTCCATGTCGAAGCTGTCGGCTAAGGAGTGAGCGGGATCTGTGCTCAGCACTAGGGTTTTGTATCCCAATTCGGCACACCGTAGCCCAGTAGCAGCGGCTACGGAGGTTTTGCCGACGCCGCCTTTTCCGGTCATTAATATTAAGCGCATTGATTGTTTAGCTCGCCTGAAAATTCTTTACTTCTTTATTGTAACGTTCTGTAACAGAGATTAATTTAGTCGGCGCTTAATTTTGGCGACAAGCACCAGCCGGACACAGCACATTTCCTGTGACTCACGAAATTGCCGCCATGTCAAGATCAGTTAAAATTATTTATCTCAGATATCAATTGCAACAAATAAAAATCCATCAGCGTTCATCTGTGTTTATCTGCTAACATCTGCGGTTAAAAAAGGGATCTCGCTCTTGAAACACTATTTTTTATTGCTAACAAACCTAAGAACAATTCTCAAACATTAGTTTTCACAGGAAATACAAGCTGTTTGAGCACATCCAACCGCGAACAGTTCCAGTAATCGATGTGAGAAACAATTAAACCGTCGCTGTTGACTTTCATTTCGCTCCTACCGGCGATCGCCATTTTAGGTTTCCAAGGTAGCGGTGCGATCCAGCTCAGAGTCCAGCGAGTGTCTATAGTATCCCCCGATCGCGAAATCTCGTGCAAATCGAGATTTATATCCTGAAAAAAAGTCCCCATAAACCCGATCATTTTGCGGTAGCGATCGACTCCTGTAAATCGATTCACCGGATCTTCAAAATAAACATCTTTTGCATAGATGCTGTAAGTCTGATTATCTGGAAATCTTTGATAATCGTCTTTGAGAATTTCAATAATGTCCATTTCGAGCGATCGTTATTCTTCTATTATTAGAATATAATTTTAACACAATAGATATACTATCGCAATTTTCGTCCAAATTGTGATAGTATATCAGGTTATTTCCTGCCTTGCCAACTTTCAACTTAACATCACAACTATGATTGACCTCTACACTTTTACTACCCCCAACGGTCGCAAAGTTTCGATCATGCTCGAAGAAATAGGTTTACCCTACAACGTGCACGTCATCGACATCACAAAAAACGACCAATTTAGCCCAGAATTCATCGCCATCAACCCCAACAGCAAAATTCCGGCGATAGTCGATCGAGATAACGGCATCACCGTCTTCGAGTCCGGCGCTATTCTGATCTATCTTGCCGAAAAAAGCGGCAGATTTCTGCCCACAGACAAACAAAAATACTTTCAAGTTATGGAATGGCTGATGTTTCAAATGGCCAGCGTCGGCCCGATGTTTGGTCAGCTAAACCACTTCAAACGCTTTGCACCCGAACAAATTCCCTATGCGATTGGGCGCTACGAAAAAGAAACCTTGCGCCTCTACGGAGTATTAGACACTCAACTAGCAAAATACGAATACATCTGCGGCGACTATTCTATTGCCGACATTGCTACCTATCCCTGGGTTGCTATTTACGAATTTCAAGGATTAAGCCTCGACAACCACCCCCACCTCAAACGTTGGGTAGAAACCTTGCAGAAGCGTCCTGCAGTTGAGCGCGGCATGGCTGTTCCATCATTATAAACCCCCCATCTAAATTGTATTTTCGGGAGGGCGGGACACCCCACAAGCAAATTGACTTTTGTGGAACTGAGATGTTGCACCATTCTCAATAAGCTTTTTATGAACAGGCAAGATGCCTGTTCCACAAGAAAATTCCCTCTTTGTGGAACAGGCATCTTGCCTGTTCTTGACAATGGTGCAAGATGTGAGGTGGAACGGGCTTCTAGCCCGTTCTTAATAAACAGCGGGCGTCCCGCCCACCCCACAAAGCAAGTTTACTGGTTGTGGAACGGGCTTCTAGCCCGTTCTCAATCCACAGCGGGCGGGCTAGAAGCCCAACCCCTACTCCCCACAAGCAAATTGACTTTTGTGGAACGGGCTTCTAGCCCGTTCTCAATCCACAGCGGGCGGGCTAGAAGCCCAACCCCTACTCCCCACAAGCAAATTGACTTTTGTGGAACGGGCTTCTAGCCCGTTCAAAAAAAGCCCTCAAACTCAATCCGCGAAATGCTTAATAATCGCATCAGCAAACTCCGAACACTTCAACTCAGGCACCGGCGGTTCCATCAACCTCGCCAAATCATAAGTAACTTCACCGTTAGAAATTGCCGCTCCCAAACCCTTCTTAATCAAATCTGCGGCTTCCTGCCATCCCATGTATTCTAACATCATCACCCCGGACAAAATCAGGGAACCGGGATTGACTTTATCCAAACCAGCGTGTTTAGGTGCAGTGCCGTGAGTCGCCTCAAAAACTGCACATTCATCACCAATATTAGCACCGGGGCCCATGCCCAATCCACCGACAATGGCGGCGGCCGCATCGGACAAATAATCCCCGTTCAGATTCATTGTCGCCAAAATCGAATACTCGGCCGGTCGGGTTTGAATTTGTTGAAAAATACTGTCAGCAATTCGGTCGTTGACCATGATTTTTTCTTTCCACTTGCCGCTGCCGTGACTGTCCCAAATTGCAAACAGAACGTCGGCTACTTCTTGACGAATTTTGGCTTGTTTTTCTGGGGTCAAAGCATCGTATCCTGGGTCTATTTGGCGAGCATTATCTTCTAAGCTAATGTCGGGATTTTTTTCTTTGTTTTCCAGAATCCAAGACTCTCTTTCAGTTACGCACTGTTCGCGAAATTCGGTGGTTGCTAATTCATAACCCCAATCTCGGAAAGCTCCTTCAGTATATTTCATGATGTTGCCTTTGTGCACCAAAGTCACTTGCTGCTTATCTTTCGGCAACCGTAAAGCGTGGGTAATGGCGCGCCGTACTAAACGCTGAGAACCTGTTTTGCTAATGGGTTTTATTCCGATTCCAGAATCGAGGCGAATTTGTTTTTTGCCATGTTCTGGTGTTGCGGGAATTAACTCATTATTGAGGAATTCAATCAATTTTTTGCCGATTTCGCTGCCTTTGGCCCATTCAATTCCGAGGTAAATATCTTCTGTATTTTCCCGGTAAATAATTACATCTAGGAGTTCAGGGGTTTTGTGTAGCGATGGTGTTCCAGCATAATATTTGCAGGGGCGCACGCAGGCGTAAAGGTCAAAGATTTGCCGCAAAGCTACGTTTAGCGATCGAATGCCGCCCCCGATTGGGGTTGTCAGTGGCCCTTTGATGGCGACTCCGTATTCTTTGATGGCGTCTAAGGAATCCTGGGGCAGATATTGGTAAGTACCGTAGACATCGCAGGCTTCGTCGCCTACATAGATTTTAAACCAGTTGATTTTTCGATCGCCACCGTAAGCCTTTTCTACCGCAGCATCCATGACTTTCTGGGATGCAGGCCACAAGTCAACGCCGGTACCGTCGCCGCGAATGAAGGGAATAATTGGGTCATTGGGGACGATCGGCAAACCGTCTTTGAAAGTAATTTTAGAACCTGTTGTCGGGGCTACAATCTTTTCGTACATATTTTAACAGCGCGGATAGGAATGTTCCCTATTTTGCCACGATTATCTGCCTAAACCTCCACCAATCTTAAATATTTGTATAAATTTAAGTGGGATTTTTGGGCGATCGGCTGCCCGTCACTCTGACTTTTGGGCGATCGCCCATTTCAACCTCAATTTAAAAAAGTAGCAAAGATAGCAGAAGTTTCCCTCAAATCTCCCTCTCTATCTTTCAGCGCTACGGTTGAGAAGATGCTAGAAACAAGTCAGTGGATTTTAGATTTTAGATTTTAGATTTTAGATTTACTCCACACATGAATCTGGGAGGTTGAACCTTAGTCTAAAATTTTGAACGGATCGCGACTTTTGTCGGAAAGTTGTATGCGTTTTTGGGTGGGGTCAAAATGGTGATTGTAGCCGCCGATGAACGCAAATAAACGCCGATTATTTTCACAACTTTTGCCTTTATTTGCGATATTTTTCCTTCTGCATATTCTTTTTGACAACCCACAAAATACACCAAATGACAATAATCACCACAACTATTTTGGAAACCGGGGCCAGATATTCCTCTACAAGTGTATAATTTTCCCCTAGTTTATATCCGGCAAAAGTCAGGAAACTTACCCATAAAAGAGTGCCGCCGGTTGAGTATAGTAAAAAAGGAATTAAAGGCATATTATTGATGCCAGCGGGCAGGGAAATTAGGGTGCGAACTCCCGGTACGAGGCGACACAAAAACACGGCTTTGTTGCCGTGTCTGTTAAACCATCTATTTGCTTTGTCAATATCGGCACCCGATACTGTGATCCACTTGCCGTATTTGTCGGCTAAATTCCTCAAGCGTTCTTCGCTCAATAATTTACCCGCATAGTACCAGGGAAACGCCCCCAGAATTGTACCGATTACTCCGGCTGCGATCGCCGGCGCTAACTCCATATCATCACCCTTTGAGGCCGTGAATCCTGCCAGCGGCATAATCAATTCTGAGGGTATGGGGGGGAAAAGATTTTCTAAAAACATCAACAGGCCAATCCCGAGATAGCTCATCGACTGCATTGTGTTAGTTATCCATTCAACCATTTTGATTTAAATATTGGTAATAGGTACTTTGTATTTTGCTCGTTTTTTGATCGTTCCCAGGCTGTGCCTGGGAACGATCAAAAACGAGGCTCTGCCTCGACTCCCCATGAGGGAGGCAGAGCCTTGCTGCATTCATTCCCAGGCACAGCCTGGGAACGATAAACGATGATTAAGTGCCCGAAGTCCAAGAGTTTGTGTACTCAATTTGTTCGGCAGTCAAGGTATCAATGTGAATACCCATTGCTTCCAATTTGAGACGGGCAATTTCTTTGTCAACTTCTACGGGTATTGAGTGAATACCAGGCTCTAGTTTGCCTTTGTTCGTAACTAGATATTCGCAGGCTAAAGCTTGGTTAGCAAAGCTCATATCCATCACGGCGCTGGGGTGTCCTTCGGCTGCTGCCAAGTTGATCAAACGGCCTTCGCCCAACACAATAATCGATTTGCCATTATTGAGGTGATATTCTTGAGTGAAAGACCGGACTGTTTTCACGTCGGTGCTTTTTGCGCCGAGGGATTTGAGGTCAATTTCAATGTCGAAGTGACCGGAATTGCAAACAATTGCGCCGTCTTTCATTGTGTCGAAATGTTCGGCACGAATGACGTGTTTGTTGCCGGTAACGGTAATGAATATATCTCCGACTGTTGCTGCTTCGTCCATCGGCATGACGCGGAAACCGTCCATCACTGCTTCGATCGCCCGAATCGGATCGATTTCGGTGACAATTACGTTAGCACCCATACCGCGGGCGCGCAGTGCCGTGCCTTTGCCGCACCAACCGTAACCTGCAACCACAATATTTTTACCGGCTAACAAAATATTGGTAGCGCGGATAATGCCGTCTAGGGTAGATTGACCGGTGCCGTAGCGGTTGTCAAAGAAGTGCTTGGTGTCGGCGTCGTTGACGTTCATTGCGGGGAAAGTCAGCACGCCGTCTTTCAACATGGCCCGCAGGCGCACGATGCCTGTGGTAGTTTCTTCGGTAGTTCCGATTAAGTCGGAAATTTGGTTCGGGCGGTGCTGGATCAGGGCGGCTACCACGTCGCTGCCGTCGTCGATGATAATATTGGGGCGGTGGTCTAGGGCTGTGTAGACGTGACGTTCGTAGGTAGCCGCGTCTTCTCCTTTGAGGGCGAAGACGGAAATGCCGTAGTCTTCAACTAAGCAAGCTGCTACGTCATCTTGAGTGCTCAAGGGGTTGCTGGCGATCAGTACGGCGTCGCCACCGCCGAGTTTGATGGCGATTGCCAAATGAGCGGTTTCTGTGGTTACGTGGCAGCAAGCAGCCAAGCGAATGCCAGCAAAAGGCTTTTCTTTAGCGAAGCGTTCTTGAATTTGCCGCAAAACGGGCATTTCCCGGCCGGCCCACTCGATGCGTTGCTTTCCCAAGGGGGCGAGGGACAAGTCTTTGACTTCGTGTTTAATCTTGACGGATGTAGCAACCATGTATGTTATTTCTCAGAAATCATCAAACTTTGTTAGTTTTAGCAGATTAAGTCATCGGCGGGCAAGTGCTGTGATTTTACTCGATCGGGGTCGGCGCTGCTAATCTTAAATTTTGACTGTGTTTTAATGATTAGCGAGCTAGTCGATGGAGTCACCCGCACAGTGAGAGTCAAACATTCTTGTCGGGCGATGGATCTCAATCTTTTGTGTTAGCGTGGCATTTTTTAATTATTTGACCGAAAGCATCCAGGATACAAGCCCGCGAATTTATCCGTGGGGTCAAGGCTTCAATCGAAAATCTAAAATCGAAAATCTAAAATCGATTGACACTCTCACTTGGGCTGCTGGCAGTTCGATCGCCTGCGTGGCGTTCCCCGCTTGGCAGCCTGCAGATATCATCAGTTGGTTAGGACTTGGTTCAGTAGGGATTAGTTTCCCGTTCCCAGACATCTTCAAATACTTTTTAGCGGAAATATTTTTTCTGTTGCACGAACCGTTTCAATGGGGCGATCGGATAATAATTGTAGAAGGCTTTTGAAGGTACTGTTGAAAAGATTTTGCTGCGTTCAACTCAAATTATTAGCGATGGGGGAGAGCGAGTTATCGTGCCGAAGGCGATCGTATTTGCCAATTCAGTGCGGGTAAGCTAATCCGCATTTAAATTGCATAGTCAAATAAATCTTTACTGGTGTGGGGAGTAGGGGTTGGGCAGGAGATCGCGCCCTCAATATACAATTTAAATGCACAACAGCTTACTAATAGGCCTGCCCCGCAGGCGAACTAACTTGCCTTTAAATTTAGCCTATGATGTTGATACTTCAGGCTTTAACGATGGTTCTTTGGATCTTATTGTCCGCTATTGGACGCTGCGCGAACAAGCACAGGTGCGACGGACAAACACTAGGGCTGTGGTGGCGATTAAAGTAGCGTGCATCCGGGCGGACCTTAAAATTCCTCAACCGGTACTGGTGACTTTGTACGATCGAACAATTTACCGTGAGTGAGTTTTGAATTTTGAGTTGGGAGAGGGAGAGAGTGGGAGAGTGGGAGAGTTGGAAAAATCCTCTGGCTTCACGCTTGACTTCTTCCCTCAACACCCATCCGTTAACTCCGTTAAATCCCGTACACTGGGCGTGGCCGAACTTTCCTCTGATATCAAATCCGCGCTTCGACAGTCGGGCGTAAAATCGAGTCAACATCCAACACTCAACCATCATTCAGTTTGGCGACCCCTCCTTCAACAGTCAACGGTCAACAGTCAACAGTCAACAATTCCGGAGGAGTGCAACCAGAATTGATATGACTTCTCCCTTCTGACTTTTCAAATCAAGCAAAAGGCGAGCCGATTTCTCATTAGCGCGCCTCCTAATTGAATTTTATTTTGTCAAGCGTCATTGAGGATATTGTTCCGGTTGAAAAAATCATGAAGTCGTCTTGCTAGCGCGACGGCGGCGCGCTGCAACCAAACCACCCAAACCGAGAGCCAAACCAGTCATTGTCATCGGTTCTGGAACTGCTTCTGCGCTGACTGTGAAGTCTTGGAAGTCTGCGTCGTTGCTGTTACCGCGATCGTCGAAGGAGATTAGTGTGCCTCCGTTAAACAGAGAACCTATTCCGTTTGTGAAGTTTCCGGCAGCTCCGAAGCGGTTCGTTTTTTCTGTGTTGAGTTCGCTCCACAGTTGCGATTGCGCGCCAAACACGGCTTGCTGGCTGCCGGTAGAGGCGACGTTCAGGTTCAGCCCTGATGTCGAGTAGACCATGCCCTTCGACGCCTCCCCGAAAGTGCTGGAGAGTCCCAAAGTGTAAACTTGATTTGCCAAGAATCTGAATACTACCTCGCCAGAACCCGTGACGGTATTGCCCAAAGTTCCTTTCCAGTCGCTAGCGTCACCGTTGTCTGAGGATTTAGTTTCCGAAAATAACTTGGCAACGTTAGCGAGTGTGAAGCCGTTCACCTGGTAGATTCCCAAAGAGGAAGTATACCCACCGTGAGACTCTTTGAATTTAAACTTGACATCTTGATCTTGACTGAATGTGATGCCGTTGGTACCAAAGGAGAAGGCCTGAGCTGGAGCTCCGGCGCCAAACAGAGCTGTGGCGGCGGCGGTAGCTGTTAGGGCGGATAAGAGTTTGGTATTCATAAACCTGTTCCTTTTGTGCGATCGTCTTAATAATTTCATTATGCGATACTTTGTTTGTATTTGGGGCACTTTAGGTAAAGTTTGACATATTCTTTATCAAGCCTTTACATATCCTTCATAAATGCTGTCGATCGCATCGGCCCGCGGGCGATCGCCTCCTAATAATACCCACTAAATAATTATAAATTTTGTGGCTTGAAACCTTGCCGTAGCGGGCATGGGAGCGCGGGTCAGCCCAAGTGATTTGGATCGGGATTAGGCTAATTTTTTATTATATTGTCAAGTCTCAATCCTCAACAGCAAACACTTAAGTATAAATACGGTAATATTCGTGGGTACGGACTGTTACAGAAGTTTTATATTAACCTGAAACTGGGAATATTTGTTTTTTGGGACTTGTGTAGGGGAGTTAAAGTAGTTTATCTATCGGGTAAATTACGTACAAAATGCGATCGTTGGCTCTACGTATTTTGGTTGAATTAAATAGATCCCGTGGCGTGAGATATCCCAAAGATGCGATCGACCAGATGCAATTTCTGCCGATTGAAGCGGTAAAAGACCGGATTGCCCCTCAACCAAGATTGTATAGAGAAGGTATGGCCCCGTCTTTGCTCCCGATCGACCATCAAAACAGACCGCTGTACCGTTCCTCTGCCCAAGGTTCGCCCCGCTGGTGGTAGCCGTTGCGTTCCCAAAAACCGAGTTCTTCGGTTTCTGTAAACTGCAGGCCGTTAATCCATTTAGCGCTTTTCCAAGCGTACAAGTGGGGAACTACGAGCCGCATTGGGCCGCCGTGGTCTGCCGATAGGGGTTCGCCGAAGACGGTGTGGGCGAAAAAGTTTTCTTCTCGGAGGAAGTCGGCGATCGCAATGTTAGTCGTGTAGCCGCCGTAGCAGTGTTCCACGAGGTGCATAGCTTTCGGATCGACTTCTATATAGTTCATAAAATCTGTCACTTTAACTCCCGTCCACTGCACGTCGAGTTTTGACCACCGGGTGACGCAGTGAAAATCCGCAGTAAAGTTACTTTGGGGCATGGCCTGGAAGTCCGACCAAGTGAAGGTTTTTGGTTTGGCCAATCCCCAGACTTTAAATTCCCAACTTTCAATGCTGACGGAGGGTGTATCGCCGTAGGTCAGCACGGGAAACCCGTTGGCGAGGTATTGACCCGGGGGGACGCGATCGCTATTTTCTAATTCTGGCTTGCGAAAAAATTTGCCCAGCATTGATTCACGCTCTACAGTAACTGACTGCAATCCTGAGTATAACTTGCAGAGATGGCCGCATTGCAATTCATCAAAAATTTGGGTTTGAAACCCCGTCCTTTTAGGACGGCTTTACATTGGATGGGGGGAGGATTAGTCCCCCTTTTCTTGCTTGCTACCGCCTTGAATATAGTGACGACGTTCGACGTTTTGTATTCGCCTTTCGCCTGGACAGTTACAGGCTCGTGCTTTTTACCTGTACGCATAGCAAGTGGCTGTAAGCCCGTGTGTATATATCCCTTCGCCGCTGACTATCCGAGAGGTTAAAAACTAGGGAAGCATTCTTAACGTCGCTTGGTGTACCACCACCATATAGTTCAGCTTGTCTCGAAGACCCAGGCTAGACACTGGTTTGGCCTCAAATTAAGAAGGTGGTGAGTCTTCCGCTTTCAAGCCCCATCCCTTTAGGGTGGGGTTAGTGACCTCAAGGTAGAAAGCTTTCAGGACTTCTGCCGAAATAAAAATTCCACAATCCTGCCTGATGCCAACCTACTTCTGCCTTCTGAGAGAGGCTAAGCTAAAAATTACAAAATATATCACCCCATAGTATGAATTACCTAACCTTAAATTTTATCGCAATTGATGGTGCACTTCTGAATCTTTGATGTATTGTAACAATATGCTCAGATGCCATATGTAAAAAACATTGATGGGGTAAAAATCATGATCGCAAGTTGCTTGATTCCTTTGACGGTCTGCTTGGTTGCTTGGTGGGTGACTGCCGGGACTGACAATAGAACGCTAGACGGAATTCCTGCTCCCATAGCTGCAATTATTGGAGTGTGTTCGTTAATTTGGTTTGTGGCGGCGTGTCCTTGGCCTGTTGAACTCGCTCTAGTCTTGGCGGTGGTGGTTTTCGGCAAAGCTTATTTGCAAAAAATCTTGAAAGTCGGCTGAATTTTCAGGGCTAGCGCTCCTAGGATTGGCGGGAGCGCGATCGGGTGCTGCTACTTTGTTAAAATTTTTCGCGATTTGTCTGGCTAGGTTCTCCGAGGGGGTCGCAAAGACGGAACAAACCCCAGAACTGGTGAAATTCAATTTATAGCAGGAGGCAGGAGGCAGAAGGCAGGAGGCAGGAGGCAGAGGTAATCAGAGCAAGGGTTTCAGCAATCGATACCGTCCTAACCGCCAAGGCGGTTGCTATACATATTTCAGTTAAAAATTAGAACATAAAGATTGACAGAGAAACCCAGTTTATCTTAGATAAACCGGGTTTGTAGGGGTAGGAAATTTTCATACATCCCGCAAGAATTGCTTAGGACTTAGGCACTCCGAACTCAAGAAACCGGGTTTCTGAGTCCAGGAATGTTGCTATATGTGCGTAAAATGGCGCTCTGTTAAATTGGCAAGCGATTGATATCTTTATTAGAACCAATTACTACCATCACCTCGCCCTTTCTCAAGCGTTCGCTTGGCTCCGGATTAATCTCGAACTTGTCGGCGCGCCCGACTGCTAGCAAGTTCAAACCATACTTGCGCCGGAGTTCCAATTCGGAGATGGTTTTACCGTCAAACTTTTCAGGAACGAGCACCTCAACGATGCTGTGATCGGGGTCGAGGTCAAAGCGTTCTAAAATGCTGGGTTTTGTAAGAAGGCGGGCCAAAGAGCAGCCCATTTCTCGTTCGGGAAAAACTACATGATCGGCGCCGACTTTTTTCAACAGTTTTAAGTGAGTTTCCGAAGAAGCTTTGGCTATTACGTGACGTACCCCCCCTTCCTTAAGGTTAAGGGTGGTGGTAATGCTTTCTCCTAGGTAATTGCCGATCGCAACAATCACTGTTTCAAATTCAAATATACCGGCTTCAGCAAGAGCGCTAGGCTCCGTAGAATCTAACTGCAAAACGTGAGCAGCAATACGATCGCTCAAAGCTTGAGTTACTTTTTTTTCGTCGGTGTCAATTCCCAAGACTTCGTAACCCAAACCGTGCAGAGTCGAACAGACAGCTTTGCCGAAGCGTCCCAAACCAATAACTGCAAACTGCTTGTTGTCGGCGCGCAAAGTGCGAAAAAAATTCAAAGATGACAGGTTCACTAAATTTCCAGCGCTGAGCGTCTTGCTGTTTAAATTTTAGCAGAGACAGCGCCGCCTCCTTTTGATTTTTGGGTAAGTAGTAAAAGTTGATTTGGGTTGTCACCCATTGTTTAGATTATCAGCAACGAGACAGGATTTTTTTATCCCACTAACAAACTTTCCTCAGCATACTTAAAAGACCTGGGTTTTGGGTCGCCGAATGCAGCACTCACCAGCAGCAGCACCCCAACCCGACCTATGTACATTGTAGCAATCAAAATCAACTTACCGATCGCTGAAAGCGTGGGTGTAATCCCAGTGGAAAGACCGACCGTGGCAAAAGCTGAAACTGCTTCATACAGCGCTGCGATAAATTCTACTTGGGGATTGGTCAGCTCGATTAAAATTGCAGATGTGAACGCGACCAACAGGGAACCGAAGACTACGCTAATGGTTTTCAGAATCATTGGTGGCGGGATCTGACGCTGATAGCACTCCACATCTTCCTGGCCTTCGACAACTGCTGTGGTACAGCAAAACAATATCCTAAAAGTTGTGGTTTTGATTCCGCCGCCAGTGCTGCCAGGACTGGCGCCGATAAACATCAGCGCGATCGTCAGAAATAGCGAGGCTTCGGTCATTTGGCCAATGCTAATTGTATTGAATCCCGCCGTGCGGGGAGTAACAGATTGAAACCAAGCTGCCATCAGCTTTTGAGGAAAAGTTAGAGATCCGAAAGTGTCTGGGTTGTCGTATTCCAGCACCAAAAACGCTAGCGTTCCTAAAATTAAAAGGACAGCCGTTGTAGTGGTAACAACTTTGAAGTTCAGGGAAAAAACTGTGCAGATAGGGCTTTTGTTGAAGCGATCGCGCAGCCACAGGTACATTTCCATAATTACTTGATAGCCGATTCCCCCAAATATGATTAAACCAGTGACTGTGAAGTTAACCATAGGCGAACTGATGTAGCCGATCAAATTATCTGAATAGATGCTAAAACCCGCGTTGTTAAAGGAATTAACGCTGTGAAATATAGCAGACCACACACCCTGTTTAAATCCGTATTGGGGGACGAAAACCGTCATCAGCAAAAACACTCCTGTTAATTCAAACAAAAGCGTTGTTGCTAGAATTGACTGCACGAGTTGTACTACGCCGGCTAGCCCGGATTTGTCGAGAGATTGTTGCAGGGCAATTTTGTCTTTCAAACCAAAGCGGCGGCCCAATAACAGCAGCAAGAAAGTCGTGGCTGTCATGTAGCCCAAGCCTCCTATTTGCACCAGTAAAACTAGGCACAGTTGCCCCCAAAAAGAGTAATATTTTCCGACATCTACAACCGACAAGCCCGTGACGCAGACAGAGGAAGTAGAGGTAAACAGTGCTGTTATTGGATCGCTCCAAGTTCCATCAATTGTGGAAAAGGGCATCATCAGTAATAGAGCACCTACGAGGATGACAGCGAGAAAGCCCAAAGCAATGGTTCGCGAGACAGTCATTCGATTTTAGGTTTTAGATTTGAGATTTTAGATTTGAGAGGGAAGCCACAAATCGATTTGGGATTTGAGGTTTGAGAGGGAAGCCACAAATCGATTTGAGATTTGAGGTTTGAGAGGGAATCCACAAATCGATTTGAGATTTGAGATTTTAGACGCAGCCCACAAATCGATCGTCGGGCTTGAAATCAGAACATCTCTGTCTGGCGAATGCCGGAGACCGATCGAACTCAATAGCCAAATTCTATGACAACATCGGGAAAATAACGGTAGAATTCCTTTAATAACTTGCGATCCGGCGATGACATCAACACTTTACCAGCAAATTCAGCAACTTTACGACGCTTCTAGCGGTCTGTGGGAGCAGGTGTGGGGCGAACATATGCACCACGGTTACTACGGCCCGGATGGCAATTTGAAAAAAGAGCGCCGACAGGCTCAGATAGATTTGATAGAAGAACTGCTGGGCTGGGCTGGAGTACCGTCAGAGAAGGCACTCTGTGAATCTTACCGCATTCTCGATGTCGGTTGCGGCATCGGCGGCAGCACGCTGTATTTGACTCAAAAGTTTAGTTCGATCGCGGAAAATAATTTAAAGTTGGATGGCAGGAGCGATCGTGATTTTAGCATATCTGCCGAACCAAATAAAACGGGCGCTAGCGTCGTTACAGCGACCGGGATTACTCTGAGTCCGGTACAGGCCAACAGAGCGACCGAACGCGCTAAAATTGCCGATGCTCAAAGCAATGTGAATTTTTTGGTGGCCGATGCTTTGAATATGCCTTTTCCTGACGAGTCATTCGACTTGGTTTGGTCGCTCGAAAGTGGCGAACATATGCCAGACAAAATTAAGTTTTTGCAGGAATGCTGCCGCGTACTGAAGCCGGGAGGAACTTTGATTTTGGCTACTTGGTGTCACCGCCCGGTGGGAGAAACGGCGGGAGAATTAACTGATGAAGAGAGAAAGGAATTGGCAGAAATTTACCGGGTTTATGCTTTGCCTTATGTGATTTCTTTGCCGGAATACGAGGAAATTGTTCGCAGTTTGCCTTTGACAAGTATTCGCAGCGCTGATTGGTCAAAAGCTGTTGCTCCTTTTTGGGATGTGGTGATCGATTCTGCTTTGACTCCGAGCGCGATTTGGGGTTTGCTAACTAGCGGTTGGACGACTATTCAAGCTGCACTTGCTCTCGGATTGATGAGCCGTGGATATCAGAGCGGGTTGATTCGTTTTGGGCTGATTTGTGCTGTAAAATAACAGGCAGATATCAGAGAAGTTTTGAGTCTTGAGTTGATGAGTAAGGTGTGCATTGCACACCCTACAGAATATTATTTGTTTGGTGCGGGTGTGAGATTTATGGGCAACGATTCGATTGGCAAGTCTTGGATTGATAAAAATGGCTCGGCTCCGCAAAGCTGGGTGAGGGCATTTTGGGAGTTTTCTCGGCCGCACACAATTGTGGGTACTAGCTTGAGTGTATTGGCGTTGTACGCGATCGCCCAAAGCGCGCGGCTGTTTGTGAATCCTGTATTTGGGGCCCTAGCTTTTGCCTGGTTGGCTTGCATTTGCGGCAATATTTATATTGTGGGATTGAACCAGTTAGAAGATGTTGAAATTGATAAAATTAATAAGCCGTATTTGCCGATCGCATCGGGAGTGTTTTCTCGGAAAACCGGGGAATTAATCGTAATTGCAACGGGAATCCTAGCAATTTTGACTGCTGTTTTACAAGGGCCGTTTTTGCTGGCTACCGTTGGCGTTAGTTTGGCGCTCGGGACTGCTTATTCTCTGCCGCCAATTCGGCTGA
This sequence comes from Microcoleus sp. T3_D1, assembly GCF_036700405.1. Taxonomy (NCBI): domain Bacteria; kingdom Bacillati; phylum Cyanobacteriota; class Cyanophyceae; order Oscillatoriales; family Microcoleaceae; genus Microcoleus; species Microcoleus sp. T3_D1. Next base: position 62,493 of record NZ_JAUBOV010000006.1, on the reverse strand, counting down.
AACGCTTTCCTTTGTGGGCGGCGCTGTGCATTTTTACTGTGCGGGGCGCGATCGTAAATTTAGGGTTATTTTTGCACTTTAATTGGGTGTTGAATTTGGGAAGGGCGAAAAGCGCTTTTTCTGGCTGGAGTTTGGAGAGTATGTCTTTTGAGATTCCTGCGGAAGTTTGGGTGCTAACGGTTTTTGTTGTGGTGTTTACGTTTGCGATCGCCATTTTTAAAGATATCCCCGACATGGAAGGGGACAAGCAATATAATATTACTACGTTTACGATTGAGCTGGGCAAGCCGGCCGTCTTTAATTTATCTCGCTGGGTGTTGACGGTTTGTTATTTGGGCGCGACTTTGGCGGGAGCGATCGTATTGCCTAATGTTAATTTAGTGTTTCTGGCAGTTTCTCATTTGGCGGCTTTGGGTTTGATGTGGTTTTGGAGCGCGAAAGTTGATTTGGACGATAAAATAGAAATTGCTGCATTTTATCAGTTTATCTGGAAGTTGTTTTTCTTAGAATATCTGATTTTTCCCGCAGCTTGTTTGTTGGGGTAGAAGGAAGAAGGAAGAAGGAAGAAGGAAGAAGGAAGGGGGAAGAAGGAAGAAGGAAGGGGGAAGAGGGAAGAAGGAAGGGGGAGCATCTCAGTTTTGCATTTACAGTGCGAGCGTCCCCGCTCGCGTATTGTACAATACGCGAGCGGGGACGCTCGCACTACAATAAAAAAAATGCTTTTTACAAAACTGAGATGCTCCCAAGGAAGGAAGAGTTAACAAGTTAGAACAATTTTGCAATTACAAGTTAGCGAACTCCCAAACAACTAAGACAACTATGGCTTCTCAAAAAAAATCGCGAAAATTTGCTGGCAAACTGGGTGCAGAAGACTGTTTGAAATTAGCTTGGGAACATCACCAAGCGGGACGTTTGTTAGAAGCTGAGAATTTGTACCGGCAAATAATAGAAGTACAGCCGGAATCAGCAAACGTGCTGTGTTTGTTGGGAATAGCGGCGAGACAGCAGGGAAAAATTGCAGAGGCGATCGACTTTTACGAAAAGGCGATCGCCCAAAACCGCGATTTTGTAGAAGCACATTTAAATAAGGCTAATCTTTTACTGGATGTAGGCGAGTATCCAAGGGCGATCGCCAGTTACGAACAAGTCATCAAAATCCAGCCCAATTCAGCACTCGCTTACAATAATTTGGGCTGGGCAAAACAGCAATTATGCGAAATAGACTCGGCAATTTTATATTACCAAACAGCGCTGCGACTCGACCCCAACCTGCAGGAAACAGCGCACAATTTAGGACATTTATATAAACAAAAAAATCAATTAAACGAGGCAATCGCCTGTTATCGGCACGCTTTAAAAATCAATCCCAACTTAACATATTCTCTGATGGGCTTGGGAACAGTTTTGCAACAGCAGGGGAAATTAGACGAAGCTTTCAACTGCTACCAGCAAGCGGTAAAACTAGAACCCAACAATCCCGAAGCTCACAACAATGTAGGAGCATTTTACCACGAACAAGGTAATGTAAAAGCCGCAATATCCTACTACAGACAAGCATTAAACTTAAAGCCAGACTTCGTGGAAGCTATTAACAATCTCGGACACGCTTTGGTCGATTTAGGAGAATTTCAAGAAGCTTTTTCTTGTCACAGTCGAGCCTTGGAATTGCAGCCAGACAACGCCACCGCACACCTGGAATTCGCCTTAACTTTGCTATTGTTCGGAGACTTTCAGCGCGGTTTTGCTGAATATGAGTGGCGGTGGCGCACTCCGCAACTACAACCGAGGCAATTTAAACAGCCGGTTTGGGATGGTTCGGATTTGCAGGGGAAAACTATTTTACTCCACGTCGAGCAAGGCTTCGGCGATTCGATTCAGTTTATTCGCTACGCGCCGATTCTTCGCAGCCGAGGCGCTAAAGTTATGGTGGCTTGCTATCCAGAAGTGATGCGCTTGTTTGCCACAGTTGCTGGTATTGAATATTTATCAGTGAGTCTGGAAGGTTTGCCAGAATTTGACGTTCACGCGCCGCTGATGAGTTTGCCGCGAATTGTCGGGACAACTCTGGAAACAATACCTGCCAATGTTCCTTATTTATATCCGCCTGCTGAGTGCAAATTTGCGCTTTCTTCTGATGCCAAATTGAAGGTAGGAATTGTTTGGGCGGGGAGTCCCAAGCGCCGGAAAGACAATCAGCGTTCTTGCAGCTTGAGCGATTTTATTCGATTTTTGGATGTTCCGGGAATTGCTTTTTATAGTTTACAAAAAAACTTGTCCGAGAGCGATCGCACTTTGTTGAACCAACACTTGGTGCCGGATTTAACTCCGCATTTGAACGACTTTGCTGATACCGCTTCGGCTATATCTCAACTGGATTTAGTCATTACTGTCGATACGGCTGTGGCGCACTTAGCCGGTGCTTTAGGAAAACCGGTTTGGGTGCTGCTTTCTTTTGCTCCTGACTGGCGTTGGCTGCTGGATCGTGAAGACAATCCTTGGTATCCAACTGCGAGGCTTTTCCGCCAAAGTCAGCCGGAAAGTTGGCAAGAATTGTTTGAGGATGTACAGGCGGCTTTGAGTTTATTTGCGATCGCAAATACTGCTAGTTATTCCCAGGATTCTGCCAAAGATTCGCTTGACTTCGTTTCACTTGCAATGACTGCTAATCATACGCCTGACCTCGATTCAGTAGCTCTCAAAATGACAGGTGCAAGGGTAGTTCAAGAGAGTAAACAAATATTTGTGATTGCGAGCGAAGGCTTAGCAGAAGGCTCTGCAGCTAAGCAATCGCAGGGGATTGAGACATCGGTTGCGATCGGAACGGCTGGCGATAATTTGGTTGTTTTAGAGGATTTATTGCGGCAAGCAGAACAGTTAATGGAAACAGGAGATCGGGAAGAGGCGATCGCCCTTTACGAACAGATAATATCTCTTGACCCAAATTGCGTCCAAGCGCGGATTAATTTTGGTTTTCTCAAGCAAGAAAATGGCGAATTAGAAGCCGCTATCCCGCATTACCTAGAAGCTTTAGCCATCGATCCAAATATTCCTCAAACATCTTACAACTTGGCCAAGATTTTTGAGGAACAAGGTCAAGCGGAAGAGGCGATCGCACATTACGAACAAGCTCTTGTCGCTGAACCGAATTTCGTACCCGCACTGATTAATTTAGCTGTGGCGCAGCAAGAAAAAGGCGAACTTTTCAGGGCGATCGAGCTGTACCGGCGAGCGCTGGAAATTAATCCGCATAGCTGGGAAGCTTACAACAATCTGGCAACAGTGTTGCAAGAACAGGGCAATTTAGAAGATGCGTTGGAGTATTATCACAAAGCTCTAGAATTGCTGCCGGATTTTGTGGAAGCTATCAACAATTTAGGCAGGACGTTTCTGGAAAAAGGCGCGGTAGAAAATGCCATATCCTGCTACAGACGAGCGATTCATTTAAGTCCCAATCATGCTAGCGCTCACCTGAATTTATCCTTGGCTTTGCTGTTGGTGGGAGATTTGGAAAATGGTCTCGCTGAATACGAGTGGCGCTGGCAAATTAAAGAATTTCACACTGGTCATTCCTGTTTTTTGACGGGGCCGGATAATACTGTTTCGGTGAGAGAATACCGGCCGCTATGGGACGGTTCTGATTTGGTAGGAAAGACTATTTTGCTGCACGCCGAACAAGGTTTAGGCGATTCGCTTCAGTTTATTCGCTACGCTGCGATCGTCAAAAATAAAGGCGGTAGGGTAATTGTGGGCTGTTACCCGCAATTGCACCGTTTATTTGCAACGGTTGATGGCATTGATTTGCTAATAGTTAAAGGGGAGCCACTGCCGGAATTTGACGTGCAAGCGCCGATGTTGAGTTTGCCCTATATTATCGGTACAAAGCTGGAAACAATACCAGCAAATAGTGCTTATTTATCTCCGCCGGCAGGTGCTGAATTTACGCTTGGGCCCGATCGCACTTTGAAAGTTGGGATTGTCTGGGCGGGGAATCCAAAACACCGCAAAAACAAGCAGCGTTCTTGCAGTTTAAGCCAGTTTCTGCCGCTTTTTGACGTTTCGGGGGTAAGTTTTTACAGCTTGCAGAAAGAGGTTTCCGATGCCGATCGCGCGCTGTTGAATCAAACGTCGATCGTAGATTTGAGCCCGCATTTTGGCGATTTTGCCGATACTGCTGCTGCGATCGCCAAACTGGATTTAGTCATTAGTGTGGATACCGCTGTCGCCCATTTGGCGGGCGCTTTGGGCAAACCAGTGTGGATTTTGCTGGCGTTTTCGCCGGATTGGCGGTGGCTGTTGGAGCGCGAAGATAGTCCTTGGTATCCAAGCGCAAGGCTGTTTCGCCAGCATCAGCGGGGCGAGTGGGAGGACGTTTTCGATCGGGTGGCGGAAGCTCTAGGCGCGGTGGGTGCTGCATCCCGGCCGTCGGATTCGGCGGATGCAGAGTTTCGGTTGGGCGTGGATTTGCAGCAGCAAGCCGATGTGGGCGGTGCGATCGCTTGTTATGAGCGGGCGATCGCGATCGATCCTAATTACGCAGCCGCGCACAGCAATTTAGGCGTTGTTAAACAGCAAAGCGGCCAGCTAACAGAGGCGATCGCGCACTACCGACAAGCCTTAGCAATCGACGGGAATTTGGCGGAAACTGCAAGCAATTTGGGCAGCGCGCTTGCGGAAGCAGGGGAGACTGAAGAGGCGATCGCAGAATACGAGCGGGCGCTTTCTTTGAACCCGAATTGCGCGGAAGCGCTGATTAATTTGGGCCTGTTGCGGGAAGAGCAAGGGAATGTGGTGGAGGCTATAAGCTGCTACGAGCAAGCGATTCAAGTCAATCCTAATTGCGCGGTGGCTTATTTGAATTTGGGAATTGCTTTGGAGGCACAAGGGGAGGAAGCGGAAGCGGGCGCAAATTACGAACGGGCGATCGCGAATTACGAACGGGCGATCGCGATCGAGCCAAATTATGTGGACGCCCTGCAGCATTTAGCTTACGCCTCGATCCGACAGGGCAAAATTGACCGTGCGATCGCATACTACGAGCGATCGACTGCAATGCAACCGGATTTAGCAGAAACTCTGATCGCTTTGGGGAGTTCTCTGGAACAGCAAGACAAGTTGGATGAGGCTCTAGCAGTTTGCCAGCAAGCGATTCAGCAATTGCCAGCCAGTGCACAGGCTCGCTGCAATCTGGGAATTGTCCTGCACAAACAGGGCAAAATTGAAGATGCGATCGCCTGCTATCAGCAAGCTTTGAGCCTGAAACCCGACTTTCCACAAGCTTTGAACAATCTGGGCAAAGCTTTTGAGGAATCGGGAAAAATGGCAGAGGCGATCGATTGTTACCGTCGGGCGATCGAACTCAAACCCGGTTATATCAATCCCCTCACCAGTTTGGGAAGTGCTTTGCACGATCGCGGCTTCTTTGCAGATGCTGTCACCTGCTACAGCCAAGCAGTTACATTTAATGTCGGCAATCCTGAATCTCACCTAAATTTAGGTTTAGCTTTGCTGCTGGCGGGAGACTTTCAGCGCGGTTTTTACGAGTACGAATGGCGACTCCTAGTTAAAGAAAAACAGTTCCGATCCCACAACTTTATTCAGCCGCTTTGGGATGGCAAAGATTTGCAGGGAAAAACTATTTTGCTTTGCCCGGAACAGGGTTTAGGCGATGCAATTCAGTTTATCCGCTACGCAGATTTAGTCAAACAAAAAGGCGGTAGGGTAATTGTTTGGTGTTTGCCGCACTTGCAGCGCTTGTTTGCACAAGTTTCGGGAATCGATGGGTTAATAGTTAATCCAGAGGATGCGCCGGATTTTCAAGTTCACGCGCAGCTAATGAGTTTGCCTCACCTTCTGGGAACAACTTTAGAAACTATACCGGCGAATGTTCCTTATTTAGCTCCCCCGCCCGGTTGGGAATTTACTCTCAGTCAAACTCCTAATTTGAAAGTGGGAATTGTGTGGTCAGGAAATCCTAAAAATTCCCAAAATAATGTGCGATCGTTACCCATGAATTTATTGACCAAACTGTTAGATATTCCCGGAGCCGATTTTTACAGTTTGCAACAGGAAATGACAGCAGACGATCGCGCTTTGTTAGAGCAAATGGCCGTAACAGATTTAAGCTCTTATTTGCACGACTTGGCGGATACTGCGGCGGCAATCTCGGCTCTGGATTTAGTAATTTCTGTAGATACTTGTGTGGCGCACTTGGCTGGTGCTTTGGGCAAACCCGTGTGGATTTTGCTGTGTTTTGTGCCGGATTGGCGGTGGATGTTGCAACGCGAAGATAGTCCTTGGTATCCGACGGCGAGGCTGTTTCGCCAGTCTACAGCGGGGGATTGGGAAGGAGTTTTAGATCGGGCTGCTTTGGCGTTGAGAGAAAGAATTTATCAGTATCAAGAAGCTCGACCGCCAATAGAAACTCAGACCAATATTCAATTATATCAAAAACAGTTCAATCAGGCAAATATTCTCAAGTCGCAAGGAAGATTTGCCGAGGCGATCGCTTATTTTAAAAATGCTTTAGTTTTGCAGCCGAATTCGATCGAAGCCGCCACTAATTTGGCAGTGACGCTGCACCAAACAGGCGATTTAGCGGAAGCTGCCGCCTATTATCAGCGCGCGATCGAAATCGATCCGAACTGCGCTCAAGCGCACAATAACTTGGGTATTTTGCTGCAAGATCGAGGCAATATACCCGATGCTGTATCTTGTTTTCAAAAGGCGATCGCCCTGAATCCGATTTACGTCAAAGCTCTCAACAATCTCGGCGCGACACTCCAGCAGCAGGGCGAGTTGCCGACTGCGATCGCCTGTTTTCATCAAGCACTTTCTGTCAATTCCAATTATGCGCCAGCCCTGGTAAATTTGGGTGCGGCGATGCAAACACAATCTCAGCTAGCAGAGGCTGAACGCCTTTACGAGCGTGCAATTGAAGCAGAACCGCACAATCCTAAAGGACACTATCACCTGGGAACGTTATGCTTGGCTGCGGGAAAAATAGAACAGGCAATTTCTAGCTTGGAACGAGCCATATCTTTGAGTCCTAATTATATAGAAGCTCTTACTAATTTAGGCAGTGCTGTTGAACAATTAGGAGACGTGAATCGAGCAATTTTTTGTTACACTAAAGCTCTTGAAATTGATGCAAATTGTGTTAAAGCTCACTTCAATTTAAGCTTAGTCTTGCTGTTGACTGGGGACTTGCCGCGCGGTTTAGCAGAATACGAGTGGCGGTGGCAAACAGAACAGGCGAAAAAATTGCCACGGTTGAATTTTGACCAACCAGTTTGGGACGGTTCAGATTTGAACGGCCAAACTATTTTGCTCCGATCCGAACAAGGTTTGGGCGATGCCATTCAATTTGTGCGATACGCGGCAATTGTGCAGCAAAAAGGCGGCAAAGTAATCCTTTCTTGCTATCAAGAACTTAAGCGTTTATTTAAGCAGATTCCGGGGATTGAACAAGTGGTGATTCGGATGGATGAATTGCCGGATTTCCAACTGCAAGCACCGCTGATGAGTTTGCCGTATATTCTCGGAACAAATTTAGAAAATATACCGGCCAATGTTCCTTATTTAGCTGCGCCGCCGAATTGGCAATTTTCTCTAAATTCCGATGGCAAGTTTAAAGTTGGGATTGCGTGGGCGGGAAGTGCGGAACATTTGAAGGATTTTCAGCGATCGAGCGATTTAAGCTATTTTCTGCAATTCTTAGATGTTCCCGGTGTAAGTTTTTACAGTCTTCAGAAAGAAATGTCGGCTGGCGATCGTACTTTGTTAACTCAAATTCCCGTGATAGATTTGAGCGACAATTTGAACGATTTTGCCGATACTGCGGCGGTGATATCGCAACTAGATTTAGTAATTTGCGTGGATACTGCTATCGCGCACTTAGCCGGTGCTTTGGGTAAACCGGTATGGATTTTGCTGTGTTTTATGCCGGATTGGCGGTGGATGTTGGAACGCGAGGATAGCCCTTGGTATCCGACGGCGCGGCTGTTTCGGCAGCAAACACCGGGCGATTGGGTGGGAGTTTGCGATCGCGTAAAAACAGCCTTGCTAGAGAGGGCGGGCACGGGGGCACCGCCCCTACAATCTACTCGTTCCCAAGCTGTGCCTGGTAACGGAGATACCGAAGCTTCGCCTCGATTTTCTTTATCGCCCGCACAGGTACAATTTCACATAGCAAATGCCTTAGAAAAACAAGGTAAAAAAGCAGAGGCAGCCGATCGCTACGAACAAGTAATTGCCGCATCACCCAGCCACGCAGAAGCCCACAGTTGTTTAGGTTATCTCAAACAGGAAAACGGGCAAATAACCGAGGCAATTTCGCACTACAAACAAGCGCTAGAAACCAATCCCAACCTGAGCGAAACAAACTTATACTTGGGTTCTGCCCTCGAAGAACAAGGAAAAGTCGCAGAGGCGATTCACTTCTACAATAAAGCAATTCAACTACGTCCCAACTCGCCAAATTGGCGCTTGAGACTAGCCTTCGCTTTGCTCTTAACTGGAGATTTGAAGCGGGGTTTTGCGGAGTACGAATCGCGCTGGCAAACTGAAGAATTGGATCGGCGCTCTTTTGATCAACCGCTTTGGGACGGCTCGGATTTGCAGGGAAAAACAATTTTATTGCACCCTGAACAAGGTTTTGGTGACACGATACAGTTTATCCGCTACGCGCCTTTAGTTAAGCAAAAAGGCGGCAAAGTTATTGTTGCTTGTCATGTCTTGCTGAAGCGTTTATTTGAAGGAGTTGCAGGAGTCGATCGAGTAGGAGTCAGGCCGAGCGATTTGATAGAGTTTCAAGTGCAAGCCCCCCTGCTAAGTTTGCCCAGAATTCTGGGAACAACTTTGGAAAATATACCGGCAAATATTCCTTATTTAGCCCCTCCACAGGATTTTAAATTTTTCCTAGAGCCGAACAATAAACTAAAAGTAGGTATTGTGTGGGCGGGCGGCCCGCTGCACCGCAACAATCATCAGCGATCGTGTAAATTGAGCGATTTTGTAAAATTTGTAGATGTTCCGGGAGTGAGTTTTTACAGTCTTCAGAAAGATTTGTCAGCGGGCGATTCCCAACAGGATAGCTGCGCTTCACGCACTTTATTAAAGCAACACCAAATTGAAGATTTGAGCGAACATTGCGTCGATTTTGCCGACACAGCAGCAATTATTTCGCAACTCGATTTAGTAATTTGCGTAGATACTTCTGTCGGGCACTTGGCCGGTGCTTTGGGCAAACCCGTCTGGATTTTGCTGTCTTTTGTTCCCGATTGGCGCTGGATGTTGGAACGCGAAGATAGCCCTTGGTATCCCACTGTGCGTCTGTTTAGGCAGCAAAAAGCGGGTGATTGGGATGGAGTTTGCGATCGTATAAAAGCAGCCTTGCTAGAGAGGGCGGGCACGGGGGCACCGCCCCTACAATCTACTCGTTACCAGGCTCTGCCTGGTAACGCATATTCAGAGGCTCCGCCTCGGCTTCAACCCCCAGAAACTCCCCCACAAATTACAGGAATCGGCATCACTTGGCCGATCAGCATCACCAGCGGCTGGGGAATTTACGCCATGAATTTAACACTACAACTGCGGCAAAATCCTGCCTGGGAAGTTGCACTTTTAGCACCGCCCTCAATCACCTCAGAATCGATGAATCCGCTGCATAAATCGCTGTTGTTACCTGTAATTGAAAAGCACAAAACTTTTCAGGAATTAGTAGCAGCAAATTCCGACAAACAAATCAGTTGTAATTTTCCCGTCCTTTACGCTTTGGGGAATAATTTAGCTTCGTCTGGAGTTGACAATCAAATTACCAGCGCTTGTCAAATAGGAGTCATATTTTTTGAAGACACACGAATCACAGCAGAAGCACTAGAAACGGCCAAAAAATATAGCGCGATTGTCACAGGTTCTAACTGGAATGCGGATGTTTTGAGAAGCCGCGGCTTGACTAATGTGGCGATGGTACATCAAGGAATTGACCCAACAATTTTCCATCCTGCACCCAAATCTAATCTATTTGGCGATCGCTTCGTCATTTTCTCCGGCGGCAAATTGGAATATCGCAAAGGTCAAGATATTGTAATTGCCGCTTTCAAACGATTTCGCGCCAAACATCCAGAGGCTTTGTTACTAACAACATGGCACAACTTCTGGCCTCAGTATATGCTAGGAATAGAAAAAACCGGAAACGTGGCCGGACTTCCCAATATCAACCGCGACGGAAGTTTAGAAATTTCCCAATGGTTAGTGGCTAACGGTTTGCCGGTTGACTCTTTTATCGATATCGGCTTAATTCCAAATCACCTCACCGGACAAATTTTGCGAGAAGCCGACTGCGCTGTTTTCACCAACCGCTGCGAAGGTGGCACTAATTTAGTCGCGATGGAAAGTATGGCCTGCGGAATCCCGACTATTCTATCAGCAAATACTGGTCATTTAGACTTGATTTACAGCCATATTTGCTATCCTTTATGGAGTCAAGGACGAGTTAAACTAACTCCTCCTTTTTCCGGTGTAGAAGGTTGGGGAGAGTCGGATGTGGCAGAAGTTGTCGAGGCTTTGGAACAAGTTTATACTAATCGCGAAGAATCAAAACGGATCGGTTTAGCTGCGGCTAATTTTATGCTGGATTGGACTTGGGAAAAACAGGTTAAGCGCTTTCTTGATGTTATATCAAATTCGATTTAACAATCATCTTTTTACGGCGAATAGAATTCCCTCCTCCACAAACAAAGTTTGTTTTTGTGGACTAAATAATAAAGAATCATATCATGTCCGATCGCCCATAATACAATTGCCGGGGCGGGTTTGTGAGATTGTCCGTTTTTGGCAAATATTATTTGGTGAACCCGCCCCTACAGGAATCAGGGTAATCGACCGGACATGATATCAAGATTAACTTGCGATTAGTTCCAATAGCTTTTCAGCATTATTCACGCTTTCCATATCGTAAAGTTCCCGGTTGTAACAAACAATTTGTGCTACCAATTTTTGATGATATTGCTGAGCTTTTGCCAACATAGAACCCTGGGAACGCCGATAATTGACAACTACTTCTCTCGTTCCCAAAAATGGAATATTGTGCTTGTGGCAGTTAACCCAAAACTCCCAATCTTCGTAACCTTCCTTCATCCCCACTTTGTACCCCCTGACCAAATCCAAAATAGATTTGTGATAGAGTGAAGACGGGTGAATCATGTTAGATTGCTTGATATTTTCGGGAGAATACAAGTCGTAACTGGGTACTATGCGATTTTCAGTGCCAAACATTTGATAAGAACCAAATGCTACGCAAGGTGCATTTGATTTTAAGCATATTTCTAAAAGGTCAGTCAAGGCGTTTTCAGCTAGGATATCATCGGCATCTAAAGGCATAATGTATTCACCTTTTGCGGCGGCTATGCCCGCATTTCTAGCACTTGAAAGCCCTTGATTTGTTTGTTCTACAAGCCTAATTTGATGCTGGGGATTTGTTGCGATCGCATTTTTTGCTACGGTACTGGTAGTATCTAAACTGCCGTCATTGACAACGATTATTTCCCAATTTTTATAGCTTTGAGCGAGCACACTGTCGATTGCTTGCTGCAAAAAATGAGATTGATTGTAGCAGGGAATAATCACAGATATTAAAGGCCCCTCTTCCAACTGCGGTGCTGCAACTTTTTTAACGTTTTCTGAATGTAATTTTTGGGCGGAATTTCTAGCAGCTTGCAAGCTATAAAAATAAATCTTGGGATGGACGATCGCTAATTGATTCAGATCGGTATTTTGATATTCATTTACTAACCTCGGATATGCCGGCAAGTATTCTTGTTTAACAAAAATCAAGATATTCTGAGCGTACCAAGGCTCTACTTTGTCATTGTTCCATATTTTTTTTCTCAACCCGTCAATAACTGCATAGCCGTTTTTCTGAAAGTAATAAACCCAATATTCTGGCCACTGTTCGTTAACGTGTTCGACGCCTCCTTGAAATGGTATCGCAGCAGAAAACAGAATCACTGGTGCTAGTTGAGTGAGAGAATTAACAAAGTTTTCGGCACAGGTAGCCGGCAAATGTTCGGCAACTTCCAGAGAAATTGCTAAGTCAAACTTTCTGTTTATTTGCAGCGGTTGCTTTAAATCGGCGGATTGGAACTGATTTAAAGGAATTTGTAAAAGAGTGCGATCGACATAATCGCCATCTATTCCCAAACAATCAGCAATTCCCAACTTGTGAAAAGCAGCTAACCAACTTCCCGTACCGCAGCCCACATCTACCACACTTTTAGGTAAAATGGGTTGCAGCAAGTCTAACAGCAGGGGAATAATTTCTCTAGCAGAAGTGCGAGTTCCTTCTCCGATTAATTGGTAAAAATCTCTTGTATAAGATGACTGTTGGTTTTGATGAGTTTGGCGGCCTGTTTGAGAATTAATTGCCTCTAAACTGCTAATATTGTAACCGTGCAAATGGGCTGGCAACTGCCAGTAAATATTGGGGTCTGGTTGATGTTTTACTGGCTCGACATTGCCCCGCCAAGCAGCCCCCATAATTTGCATTGTTTGATATACTACCGTTTGCCATCCCCTTTGCTTCAAGTAATCTAAACCTTTACCAACATCGGGCGCTGTTAAGTCGTGAAATAAAATTATTGCATCTTCCTCAGCCAATTTTTCACACGCAATGGCATCATTGAACGGCCCATCACCTCCGTGTTCTCCGTCAATAAAAATTAACGACCATTTGCGGTTGAATTGAGCGGAAAATTCTTCGACTCTTTGGGGGCTGTAGCCCGGTATTAGCTCGACTGATGTTTGAACGCCCGACGCATTTAGAGCACCTTGAATTGAGTCTATTACGCTTTGTCTAATGTCCTCTCTTTCTAACAACGGATCGACCACATCTAATGCAACTCCTGCGAGTGCTAAATGACAGGCTGACCAACCCAGCCAACAGCCTATTTCTAATGCTTTTTTCCCTTTGAATTGCAGAGCAGTATTGTAAAGAATATGTGCTTCGTCGCGACTGAGAAATCCGACTGAATTAGCACGGCGATCGACATACCAATTGTGCTTGATTTCCCGGCGCAAATAAGGCCACGGACAAGTCTGAGTATCCCCAATAATCATGTTGGGAAAGTACGCATCTGGGAGAACAACTTTCAATCCGGGCGAGACATAATCTCCGGCGGGCAGCAAAGTATTGTTTGTAATTTCAGATAACGGCGGTAATGTCATTTTTTTTGGTATTAAATTAGGAGAGTTGGGCTTTTTTTTCGGTTGGTAACGGAGACTAATTTCTATTTGATTTCCGTCCGTTGTTGCTAAGTTTACCAAGTCGTGTTTGTGACCAGTCATGTGCAGAATGCCGATCGCCTCCTGTGGCAAATACGGCTCCACAAAACAGCCTCGCTGCTTGTCCCAAACGGGCAAACCAAAGTTGCAGCTCCAGTTGCACCGAGCCGGCAGCATCTCTGTTTTGTCAAACATTTCAGTGCCGTAAACTAACCGATTTAAAGCTATTTGGTCGGTCATTAAAGAAACGTGCTGCTGCAATCCTTGCTCCAGATATTCTGCCCAAATTTCCCAATGGGGGGCGTCTTTTTGCAGCGCGAAAATACCTGCATTTATGGTTGGATAGCTGTGCAACCGTTCGGCTACTTCTTCGCCAAAAGCGGCCTGATAATCGCGGTAAACAAATTGCCAGTACCAAGGCAGTTTGCCGTAAGCTAAATAATAACCCCGGTCGAGTTCTGCAACAACTCCTAAACCGCGTTTAGCCGCGCCTTTAACTAACAGTTCAACAGCTTGCCAATCTTGCACCCAAGCATCGGCATCTATCCAAAGGTAGATGTCAAAATTGGGAAAATATCGACGGAGAAACGGACGCGCTAAAAGTCCTTTGAGATAGTGAGGGGCTTCATTTTGGCCAGGAAAGTCAAAGTCCCAATCGGGCTTTTGAATAATATTAACTTGTGTTTTTAACCACTGCAACTGTTCGGGAGTGCAGCCGAGATCGAAAAAGCCGATCGCCACATTTTCACCCTCTGGTTGTTCCCGCACCGATAAAATAGTACCTTGCACCAATTCAAAGTAATTTGCATCGGCCGCCGTGATGATGATAATCTGCATAAATAGTAACGGGTGCATCTCGTTGGGTGGGGGCGGGTTTATTTAACCTGTTTGCACCGTTGAGGGGAAGGGGTGAACCCGCCCCTACAGGCTGCTTGAAAAGTCTGATTAAATTATAGGGTAGAGTAGGGTGCGCCGAAGCACCGCAATATTCATAAAACTATACTATCGAGACGATCGAGGAGGAATTGTGAAAAACCACAAAGGGAAAGTTTATCTAGTCGGTGCGGGGCCCGGAGATTGTAACTTGATGACGGTGCGATCGCACAAACTGCTATCCCAAGCCGAAGTCTTAATCTACGATGCTCTCATCGACATCCCGCAACTCGAATTAATCCCAGCAACTTGTCGAAAAATCGAAGTTGGTAAACGCGGCGGCAAACCTTCCACCCAGCAGCAAGAAATTAACCGTTTGCTGGTCGAAAATTGCCAACTAGGAAAACAAGTGATCCGCTTAAAAAGCGGCGATCCGTTTATTTTTGGTCGTTCCAGTTCCGAAATTCAAGCATTAATCACAGCGGGCTGCGAGTTTGAAGTAATACCCGGAATTTCCTCCGCCTTAGCCGCACCTTTACTAGCAGGAATTCCCCTCACAGATCCGGTAATGAGCCGCTGTTTTGCAGTGATGAGCGCCCATGAACCCGATGCTTTGGAATGGGAAGCATTAGTGCAGATAGAAACTTTGGTAATATTGATGGGAGGGCGCAATTTAAGCGAGATAATTTGGCAATTGCAAAAGCACGGACGATCTACCGAAACTCCGATCGCCATTATCCGAGATTGCGGCCGCCCCGAACAGCAAATTTGGCTCGGCACTCTCTCCAACATTGTACAGCAAACAGCAGGTCAATCTCTGTCGCCTTGCGTGACCGTAATTGGGGAAGTAGTTAGATTGCGCGAATATTTAATCCAGCCAGAAAGCACAAATATGATCGATACATCAGTCACCATTAATAACAGCAAATTGCCGCTAGCAGGAAAAACCATTTTAGTCACGCGATCGGTTTCTCAGTCGGCTGAATTTAGCGATCGACTCCAGCAACAAGGAGCCCGCGTCATCGAAATGCCCGCCTTAGTAATTGGGCCGCCGTCCACTTGGGAACCATTAGACAGTGCGATCGCACAATTGTCAAGCTTTCACTGGTTAATTCTCACTTCCCACAACGCTGTAGACTGCTTTTTTCAACGATTACAAGCAAAAGGCAAAGACGCCCGCAGCTTGTTTGGCATTAAAATAGCAGTAGTTGGTAAAAAAACCGCAGAAAGTTTGCGATCGCACTCTCTACAACCCGACTTTATTCCCCCCAACTTTATCGCCGATTCCCTAGTCGAGAACTTCCCCTGGCAGGGCGGGCACGGGGGCACCGCCCCTACAAACTGCAAAATCCTATTTCCGAGAGTAGAAAGCGGCGGCAGAGAAGTTTTAGTTAAAGAATTCACCGCCAAAGGAGCGCAAGTAATAGAAGTGCCAGCTTACCAATCTTGCTGTCCCGAAACAATCGATCCGATCGCCCTATCCGCACTCCAAAACCAAGCCGTAAATATCATAACCTTTGCCAGTTCCAAAACCGTGCATAACTTTTGCAATCTCCTCGAAAAAAGCCCAGACTTATCCCTGTCTAAGGATTGGTTGGAAAGCGTTTGCATCGCATCCATCGGCCCTGAAACTTCCAAAAGCTGTCAGAAATTATTGGGTAAGTTAGACGTAGAAGCCAAAGAGTATACCTTAGATGGATTGACTGAGGCGATCGTTGAATGGGCACAAGCGAGGTTGTAAAAGAGTTGTACGATCATCATTAGGAGGAAAGAAACATGACCGCAAAAGACCAACTTCTTCAAGAACTCGACCAATTACCAGAACCCTTGCTGCTGAAAGTGCTTGAATTTGTCCGTTCCTTAAAGACTGAAGAAGAACAACAAAAACTCGAAGCCAAAGCATGGCAAGCCTATCTAGATTCAGAACGCGAAAGAAAGGAGGTTTACCGTCGCCTTGCCAACTCCTAATTTTGTCAGCAAAAGTATGGTTTTAAGTATCCACGCCAGACAGATAGAGAGATTTGGTGGCACTCCCGGCGTTAGAGATGAAGGCTGTTGGAGTCGGCTTTTGCTCAGCCACAAGCAACTTTTGGCGGGAATTTTTTGCATCCCACAATTAGCGAACAAGCTGCTGCTTATCTTTATCACATACCGATGAATCATCCGTTTATTGATGGTAACAAGCGATCGGCTTTTGCAGTGACAGATACCTTTTTGCGTTTGAATAATTGCGCTCTGAATTTGACGGACGATCGAGCCTATGATTTAGTCATGCGAGTCGCGCGGGGAACCATGACTAAGGAAGAATTAAGCACCGAGTTCGCGTCATGTATTGTTTAGTTTTAATAAGTAAGTTGGGCAGCCTTCATTGAGGTTAAGTAAGGTGCGCCCATAAGCACCCTACAGCGAAAAAGGGAATCGAGGAACAAAAAAGCGAGTAAAATTATCACTAAAGAACAAAGCCGAGATCCTTTGCGTCAAATAAGTAATAAAACTAAACAGAAAAAAGCACAAACCGCCGATCGCCCTTCCTCCACCAAATCCCGCTACCCAGCTACAAATTAGCAATCGCCATGAATATAAATTTTTCTCGTTACGACACCTTAACCACCCTGCTAGCAGGAACTACCGCAGCCTTAACCATAGTCATCAGTCAGCCCGCGATCGCCAAAACCCCCCAAGAAGTCGCCAGCATTGCCGGGCCGCTGACAGTACAAATTAATAGTTCCCTCGGAGACGGTTCTGGCGTAATTATTGCCAAAAACGGCAAAACTTACACAGTTTTAACAGTCAATCACGTCGTAGAAAAAGCAGACGTGAAATACACCGTTCGCACGTCTCAAGGCAAAAACTATCAAGCAACCTCCGTCACCCGTTTGCAAACCGCCGAAACTGACCCGGATTTAGCCGTAGTCAAATTTGAAAGCCCCGAAGAATATCCAGTCGCGACGATCGCAGATTCCGATCAAGCCGTCATCGGCAGTCAAATCTTCGTTTACGGCTATCCCGCTACGGGCGGACTTTTCGGCGCCCAACGAGAACCAGAGCTCTCTCCGGGACTCGTTACCAGCCGCCCCAGCAACCGCCCGGAAGGTTACACTTTGCGGTATCAGGCCGTAACCTGGAGTGGCATGAGTGGCGGCCCAGTTTTTGACTCCGAAGGCCGAGTTATCGGTTTACACGGACAAGGGGAATTCGGTTTCGCGCAAACGAGTTCCGGCGAAGTCGCCCCGATTAAAACCGGATTTAATGCAGCAGTTCCCATCAATACATTTATCGCGAAGCTAGTGGCGGCGGGAATCAACAAATCCGAGTTGAAAGTAGACAATACTCCCGCAACGACCGGCCCCGTATCCACCGCCAATCCGCAAGACGCCCAAGCCTATTATTTTCGAGGACTTTCGCTGTTAGATCAAGGAGATGCTTGGGAGGCGATCGCCGATTTCAACAGAGCACTCGCTTTCAAGCCCACATATACCCCTGAATTGTATTTTAATATCGGTAATGCCCGCACTTTCATGACCGCCAGCGCGCCCCTACTCGGTCCCACTCGCGGTTCCAATGCTATTCAAGCATACACGCTGGCGATCGAAGCCAATCCCGGTTTTGCCGACGCTTACTACAACCGAGCTTTAGCTTACCTGGACAACCAAGACCAACCGAAAGCAATTGCCGACTTTCAAAAAGCAGCAGAACTTTACAAGCAAGGCGGCCGAACCAGCGCCTATCAAGACGCAATTAACAGACTCCAACAGTTGCAATAAACTTACCCTTTAAGAGTTCAAACATCAAAATGAAGCTATTCATTTTGATGTTTGAATTTCCAACTAGGGTAATTAATATAATCAGCAACTACCATGAACGTAAATTTTTCCCGTTTCGACACCTTAACCACCTTGCTAGCAGGGACTACGGCTGCCCTAACCATAATCATCAGTCAGCCCGCGATCGCCAAAACCCCCCAAGAAGTCGCCAGCATTGCCGGGCCGCTGACAGTACAAATTAACAGTTCCCTAGGAGACGGTTCTGGCGTAATTATTGCCAAAAAGGGCAAAACTTACACAGTTTTAACAGTCAACCACGTCGTCGAAAAACCCGATCTCAAATACACAGTTCGCACCTCCACAGGCAAAAACTATCAAGCAACCTCTGTCACCGGGCTGCAAACAGCCGAAACAGAGGCGGATTTAGCCGTAGTCAAATTTGAAAGCCCCGAAGAATATCCAGT
The DNA here is from genome assembly GCF_036700405.1 of Microcoleus sp. T3_D1. Taxonomy (NCBI): domain Bacteria; kingdom Bacillati; phylum Cyanobacteriota; class Cyanophyceae; order Oscillatoriales; family Microcoleaceae; genus Microcoleus; species Microcoleus sp. T3_D1. The sequence goes on along the minus strand of NZ_JAUBOV010000006.1, from coordinate 44,114 downwards.
CGCGACGATCGCAGATTCCGACACAGCCGTCATCGGCACTCAAATCTTCGTTTACGGCTATCCCGCTACGGGCGGACTTTTTGGCGCCCAACGAGAACCAGAACTCTCTCCCGGACTCGTTACCAGCCGCCCCGGCAACCGCCCGGAAGGTTACACTTTGCGGTATCAGGCCGTAACTTGGAGCGGCATGAGCGGCGGCCCAGTTTTTGACTCCGAAGGCCGAGTCATCGGTTTACACGGACAAGGGGAATTCGGTTTTGCTCAAACGAGTTCCGGCGAAGTCGCCCCGATTAAAACGGGATTTAATGCAGCAGTTCCGATCAATACTTTTATGGCGAAACTGGCGGCGGCGGGAATGAACAAATCCGATTTGAAAGTAGACAATTCTCCCCCCACCGCAGTTCCCCTATCCACCCTCAACCCAAAAGACGCTGAGGCCTTTTATTTTCGAGGACTGGTGCACTTAGATGAGGGATCTACTTTCGAGGCGATCGAGGATTTCAACAAAGCACTCTCTTTCAATCCCAACAACACCCCGGAATTGCATTTCAATATTGGTAATGCCATCACCATCGCCAGCACTCCCGATACACGCACTAACCCGATTCCAGCATACAGGCGGGCGATCGAAGCCAATCCCGGCTTTGCTGATGCCTACTACAACAGGGCTCTAGCCTACCTAGATCAAAAAAACAAACCGAAGGCAATTGCCGACTTTCAAAAAGCGGCAGAACTTTACAAACAAGGCGGAAGAACCAGCGCCTATCAAGACGCGCTCAACAGAATCAAGCAATTGCAGTAAAATTAGAAGTTAAGAATTAAGAATTAAAAATGACTAATCCCATTTTTAATTCTTAATCAAGTTCATAAAAACAGCAGGTAAATAACAATGACTGCTATCACCTTAAACCTCAATTCCTTCATCAAACTAACTTCAGAACAGTTTTATCAACTGTGCGAAGAAAACCCCGATTTGAAACTCGAACGCAACGCCAACGGAGAATTAATTGTCATGCCGCCAACCGGAGGAGAAACAGGGAAACGCAACTTAACAGCAGGCGCTCAACTCTGGACGTGGAACGAACAAACCGAACTCGGTGAAGCCTTTGATTCCTCAACAGGATTTACTCTGCCTAATAAAGCCGATCGATCTCCCGATGCGTCTTGGGTAGAAAAATCCCGCTGGTCAGCTTTGACACCTCAACAAAGAGAAAAATTCATCCCGCTTTGTCCCGATTTTGTCCTTGAATTAGTCTCGCCCAGCGACAGTTTGAAAAAGACTCAGGAAAAAATGCAAGAGTATATGGAAAATGGCTGCCGTTTGGGTTGGCTGATTAACCGCAAAAAACGCGAAGTTGAAATTTATCGCCCCGGTCAAGATGTGGAAGTTTTACAATCTCCTCTCACCCTTTCTGGGGAAAATGTTTTACCGGGATTTGTTCTCAATTTGCAAAAAATTTGGAATTAGCAGAATTCACTGATGAACCGTTGAAACCCTTATTTAAGCGTTGGTTTACGGCTGCGGAGCCTTTAATGTACCCGCAGCAAACCAAGCGGGTAAAGAGATTGGGAATTATTCGAGATATAGCCACTCCTTACAGCACTATAGCTTCTTTGTCCTTAAACTCGATAACTAAACTGGATTCGGGAGCAGAGGTCGAATTAAATCCATAATTTGGTCATACTTAAAGTTATTGAGAGAATCAATTAGCGAACTGGAAAGGGTTGATTTAGATGGGGGAATTTGTTTGATTAGCTCGTTCATGACTTCAGGATCAACATAGTAGGCAGCTTGATACATTTGTTCTAACCACTGAGAGGACATCACGGCTAAATCTTCTGGAGATAAAGAATCAACCAATAGTTTTTGGGAATCTTTTCCTACAACTGTGTAGATGTACTCTACTCCCAAGTGTTGAGCGAGTTTGTCAAAGACTATCCGTTCCTGAAATGGCTTGCTGATAAAGTCGTCACAACCAGCCATAAGAGCTTTCTCTCGCTCTTCTTCAAAAGCACTGGCAGTTAAAGCAATAATGACAGTCTCTTGTCCCTGAGAGTGTTCTCTAATGCGTTTGGTAGCTGTGTAGCCATCCACGATCGGCATTCGTAGATCCATCCAAATCAGGTGTGGGGACCAACTTTCCCACAGCGATAGTGCTTCAACTCCCTGTGTTGCTTCGCGCACCTCAAAACCGACTGAGGTAAGGAGTTTGACCAATAAGCGGCGATTTTCCTCTACATCTTCAACCACAAGGATGCGGTAAGTTGGTTGTCCTAGAGCTATACCAATCACTCTTTGTTTAAGCAATTCTGAAGCAAGGCAGACTGTTTGAGGTAACTTTACCCCAAGTTCAAAGTAAAAAATGCTGCCCTGATTCAATGTGCTTTGAACCCGAATCTGACTACCCATGAGTTGGACAAATCTTTGGCTGATAGCTAGACCTAGACCAGTACCTTGATTCAATTTATTCCCAGCTTCAGCTTGCACGAACGCCTTAAATAAGCCCTCAACTTCTGTTGGAGCAATTCCCACTCCAGTATCCTCAATTTCAAAATATAGGCGACAGGACGTTTGGTCGCTCTGTTCCGATCTTAGTCGTAAGGTGACGCTTCCTTGATTAGTAAACTTAATCGCATTACCGAGCAGATTGAGTAAGACTTGATACAGTTTTTTCTCATCGCTATGCACAAAATTGGGCAGATGGGGGTCTCGCTCGACAATTAGTTTCAATCCTTTCGATTTGGCTTTAATTTGCAACATTTCTTCAAGAGAAATCAGCAAAAATTTGAGGTCAAAGTCAGAAAGAGAGAGTGTCATCTGTCCGCTCTCAATTTTGGATAAATCTAAAATGTCGTTAATCAATTCCAATAAATGTTCCCCGCTACGATTGACGATCGCCAAATCTTGTTGGAGTTCGGGAGTCAGAACAGGATCGTAACTCATCAATTGCGTAAATCCCAAAATAGCATTGAGAGGAGTACGCAGTTCGTGGCTCATATTGGACAGGAACATACTTTTGGCTCGGTTTGCTGTTTCTGCTGCTTCTTTAGCTTGCTGAAGTTCCAACTCGGCTTGTTTGCGATCGCTAATGTCAATTAAATATCCCAAGATTTCCACTGGTCTACCTGCACTATCTCGAATTAGCCTGAGTTGACCGAGTATCCAGCGATAAACGCCATCTGAGCGACGAAGACGGTATTCATGGAAATAAAAATCATTGACGAATAGATTCTCTAAGCCATTAAGCACTCGTTCTAAATCATCTGGGTGTAAGTTATGCACCCAAAATTCAGAATTTTCTAAAAAAGTAATGCTTTCATAGCCCAATACATCTTTGACATTTTCGCTGATGAACGTTGCTGGATAATCGCCATCAGGTTGACTGCTAAAAATAACGACGGGGCTGTAGTTCAGGAGAAAGTTGAGGCGATTTGTGGTAGCTTGCAAAGCTTGCTCAGCTTGTTTGAGTTCTGTCACATCCTCCTGAACGGCAACATATACAGTTCCGTATTCAGGATGCTCAAACCTGGATGTATGAACTCTGCACCAAAAGAGAGTTCCATCTTTTTTCTTATTGTAGACTTCATATTTGGCTTCTCCGTTCTGATTGATTTGAGTGACAATATCTAGAAAACTTGCGTCTGGTGTTACCTCTGTATCGATATAATTCAAGACACCAACGGGTTGACCTGCGAGTTCGCCATTTGTGTAGCCAAACATAGCGTCAAATTTGGGATTGGTGTAGACGATCGTGAAATCTGAGGCTTTAATTAAACACACTCCACCTGCCATGTTATTCATAATAACACTCTGAAGCTCTAGCGTCTTTTGAGCTTCTTTGCGAGGGGTGATGTCTTGGATTTGAGCAATAAAATGCCGTGATTTTCCCTGTTCATCTTGTACTAGCGAGCCATCCAGAAGAATCCAAATTATATGTCCTTGTTTATGGAAATACCGTTTTTCCAGTTGGTAAGTTGAAATGGTTCCTGCTAAGAGTTTATCTCTATAACTAATATCCCCGTCTAAATCATCAGGATGGGTAATGTCTTGGAAAGTTAACGATAACAACTCTTCTGAGGAGTAGCCAATAATCTGACATAAGGCAGGATTGACTTTAACCCAGTGCCCATCAAGTGAAACGATCGCCATTCCAATTGACGCATTTTCAAACGCATTGCGAAACTGCTCTTCACTGTTTCGTAATGCCACCTCAACTTGTTTGCGTTCGTTTTCAGCCCGCTTGCGATCGTTGATCTCCTTCTCTAAGGCTTGATTTGTCGTAATAAGTTGAGCTGGACTAGGTAAAGCTAAGGCTGATGGAATTAACAAGACTAGCTCAGATGCAGTATATATAGAAATCAGAGCAGTAATAGCTTTAAGTCCTCCCGAAAGCCAATAAGTAGGAAACCAAAGCGTCCAAATTTCCATGATATGAGTTGTACCACAGGCAATTATGAAGGCGCAAAACAGAAAAAATACTTTCTGAAATGGAATATCTGGGCGCTGTCGCACAAAGTAGATTAGCATGATTGGGATGGAGTAGTAAGCTAAAGCAATTAAACCATCGGATAAAATATGTAATCCTACTAAGTTTGTTTGCCAGAGATAGCAGTGACCATGAGGAATGAATCCTGCCGTCTCAAAAAATTGTGTAATCATACCTAACCTGCATTATTGATGAGTGCTGAAGTGCTTAGCGATTTAGTTCTGCCATTGCCCGCTTCATCGTCGAAGTTTTACCGGGAAAACCAGTTTTGAGTAGGGAGATGTCAAATTGCCAACCTAGCAGCACGAGACATCCGATCGCAATGACGAGTAGACTTGCCCTTTAAGAAATGTGCTTGTTCATAAATCGGCTGCTTGGGTTGAAAAAAGGTTCTCCTAATGTTACCCGAAACGAAGAAGGGCAACCACAGGGAGATTATCCCTACCTCAACAAGTCAGATTTTGTAGGGGCTGTGCCAGCGTGCCAGTCCTCGAACTCTGCTCACGCAGGACTTCTTTGTGCCTAAAGTGAGTTTCTAACCTAATAATTCAACTATACTCTTATTTATAGGGTTATATTACTCTGACCAAAAACTATAGAAAGGAGTAGGATTCTCGATACAAGTAGCGATAGAGTTAGCGATCGAAACTTTTTGATTGAATTATCATAATTTATCTGGGCTAAAAGTTTTTAGTAAAGACTTGTATACGCTCAATATTTCTGGCGCTAGCAGTCTAGTTGTTTGAAATTTTTCGGGTTCCATTTTATCCAGTTTTCGATGTTGAGGTCGCGGTTTCTAGTGTGAGTTACCGCACTTTTTTAGGTATTCCCATCCTCCGAGTTTTGCGATTTGTTCTCTCCCGGTTTTTTTGCCATCCATAATGCAATTTTTAGCCGACTCGCCTCTGCCTCAATCGGGCGATTCTCCTTTGAGACTTAAACGCACTACTTCTAATTGTTCTGCCTTGAGCAAAACATGGCTGGGACGTTTTTTAGAGGCTGCTTTTTGAGATGAATCGCTCTCTTTCCGTGCTGATTGTAGCTCTTGACTATTTCTCACTTCATAATCATAATTAATTCCGATTACCGCTGCTTCTTTAATAGTCCAGGAGAGGGCAATTAACCTGACGTAATTGCCAGCGACGCGCTGCTATCGGGTTAGTTGCCGAACTCTGGACGATGCTTGAGTTCGGAGTCGCTCAAGTAAGGTTCTAGATGTGCTACTATGCCTCATCTTTTTGTTTGAACTATTAACTGAGGAACACGATTGTAGCTCCTTTCCTCACCTGCCCAGATATCGATCGCCCGCCCAAATATCGATCGTCCGCCCATGTCTCGCCCGCCCAGAGCTCGATCGCCCGAAACGTCCTGCCTGATATCAAACAGTTTTGAAGCTTAACCATACCCTGATTCCATCAGCCATTAACGATCGCTGGCGAACAAGCAGGTGCGGGCTGAGTTTCTTTTCGCCATCATAAAAAAGGGGGTAAGTAACCCGGATTTGGTATTAGTCATGAGTCATGAGCCATTAGTCATGAGTGAGTTTGGCCGATCGCACCCTCGGACTTCAGAATTACCAAGGCGAACCGATCATGGTAAAAGCAGCCCAATAATAAGGATGCGAGAAATTTCGATCGCCCCTGGCAGTCAACTCCGACGGCAAAGGCAGAGCTTGATTGTTGCCCGATCGTACCAAATAACCATCTTGCAACCGCGCTTCGCCCCGCAACATCGCCAACTGCGCTTGCCGCAAAGCCTCAGCCTTAATCGGCGCTGTACGCAACTCCTGGTAAAACTCAGTCATCAGCCCCAAAGTAGCGACATCGCTGACATACCACAAACTCGCCAAAGCTGATTTTACCCCCGCGTGCACCGCCAACCCTGCAAACCCCAACTCAGCTTGTTCGTCCCCCACCGCCGTAGTACACGCACTCAAAACCAACAACTCCACCTGCGGGTTAGATAACTTCAACTGATCCAACTGATCCAACCGCAACTTAGTATCCCAAAACTGAATGTAAGAATTTTGGGCTCCCCCAGGCTGAAAATCGCCGTGAGTAGCTAAATGAATAATTTTGTATTGCGGTTGATTGCGCTTCTGCTTCAAATTTGCCAAAGTAAAAGCTTCATTGAGAAAAGACGAACCCGGCCAAATCTTGCCCACAATTGTCGATATTTCCAGCGGCACCGCAGGCAAAGGATTTTGATCGTATTTTGCAGGAAAATTCGACGCACCCATCGCTAACACTTCAGAACCCTTAACATCGGCATAGCGAGTATCAGTTAAACTCAAACTCGGAATCAGCCCCAAACTGTACTTTTCTACCAAAAACTGCTTGCCGTCGTAAAGAGCAGCCAAAGGCAAAGTTCGCAAACCGACATCCATCGAAAACACCAAGGTGTCAATCTTGTTAGCCTCCAATTCCGGTTGCAGCGGTGCAATTAACCACTGGTAAAGTTCCTCGGCAGGTTCCTTGTAGTCAGCAGTATTCAATCTCCTGGGACTTCTGATAGCATTAGTGAATTTTTTAGCAACTTGCAGGACTGTCTCGCGGCTTGCAGGCACGCTTTTAAAAACATTTTTGCCGTCTGGCAATAACAACACAAGTTCTAAATGTTTTTCTTTCGCCCACACGTAAAGGATGGCGGGTTTAACCCCAGTCAACTGATTGACGCTGCTGAGAGTATCTCGAATACTTTGCTGCGTGACTGACTTTTCAGTGACAGTGCCCCCAAAGTAACGTTCAAATTCCCGGCCCTGAGTTCTATCCCTTTGCTGCACTGCGTCGATCGGATTTATGGGCGCGATCGAACTCGATCGAGAAATCTCAGGAACCCTCACATTCCCCATACTTTCTGCTGTTACCGCACTCGCCGGCTTCTGTGCAGTTGCCGCGCTACGGTTTTCTGTCGCTGCAGGCGCGGCAAAATTGTCTTGTAACACCGACGGCGACAGCACTACCGGGCCGGCCGCAGTCTGGTTCGACTGAGCCTCAACAAAGACAGCAGCAGGTTCTGGCGAGACATTTGCGTTAGTGCTCTTGGGCACCGGCGCTGCGGGGCCGATGCTCACCTGAGTCACAATTTGTTGAGAATTGGCTGTAGTTTTCAGTTCCACGCTGGTAGTTGGTGCCGGACTCGGCACGATCGCCAGCGATCCGATCGCAGTTGAGGAAGTGGCAGTGTTCGACTTCGAGCTTCCCGTCCCAACAGTCGCCGCCGTGCAGGTTCCCGACGGGCAAGTGCTTTGCAGCAGCGTCTGTGAACCCGATCGAGCCAGCCCCTCTGTAGAAATGCTGACCTGGGCACGCTCAGCAGCCGTTCCTGTTCCCGCAGCCCGAAACGCTCCCCCAGCCTCGATTGCCACATCGCCGCCCGTATTGCCGCGAGCTTTGATCGAAACAACTTCAACATCTTTCTGCCCGATAATTTGGCTCGAACCGGCACTTCCCGATTGCGAACTCGAATTGATCACCCCTGTAACGATCCGGCCTGGCGCCGCAATCGAAATATCTCCCCCGCTTCTGGCACCAAAAGCATCGATGTTGCCGGTTTCTACCGCACCGGCGCTGCGAATATTGATAGGCCCCGCCACCCCGGAAGTTGAGCGAGATGAAACCGTACCAGCAGTCAACTTGCCTTGACTGCTAGTGATGTTAATCCCCGCAATCGAGGTAACGTCTCCGACGGCTACTGTACCGCCCATCAGAGAGATGGTGGCGTTATCAGTGCCGACGATCGCACCCGTTCCCACGATCGCGCCGGTGCCCGACGGCGATTGAATCGTCGTCGGATCTTGAAATGTCACCGCTACTGGCGTTGAATTCGGCGTTGAATTGGGCGCTGGAGAACCAATCGAGATCGCACCGCTACCGTCAGAACGTCCGATCGCGATCGAAGCAAACCCATTGCGAAAAGTGTTCAATTCAGCAGCAGTCAAGTTCAGAGCTTCTGTATCGCCAGAACCTTGAATTATAATATTTTGACTGGGATCTGCCGGTTGCAGCACCAGATTGCCCTTGCTGGCGATCGAATTTTTGTCACCCGTCAAGTCAATTTCGTTGCCGGTTAAAGTAATATTTCCCGGTGTTTTCGAGCCGCCAGCTTCGATCGCGCCTGCCGTGACTCCATTGGGTCCCGTCAGCGTCACATTCCCCGCGCGATCGCCCCTCGTGTCGATCTGCCCTGCCGTCACCGTGCCCTGTGCGGTAACACTAACATCTCCCGCCGAATTGCGTATATCTTCGGAAGAATTGACAGAAGTGTTAATGGTGCGGGCAGTGCCAGTAACTAGCTGACCGGTTGTGACATTGCCTGCGGTGCTGACGATGCGAATTTCCTGATTGTTGGTAGTGATATTTCCGGTACGGATATTGCCGTCAGCTTTGAGAGTAATTGAGGCATTGTCTGCCCCTGTCAGGGAACTTGTGGTAGTGATTGTTCCCAAACCCGCTGGCGATTGAATAATTAGCGGATCGTAAAATGTGAAATCGTTGGCCATCAGAATTGAACCGATACCGTTGCTGCGGCCGATCGTAATTCCAGCAAACCCATTTTCCAAACTTCCGAGGTCGTTTGCCGTCAGATTCAAATAAATATTAGTGCCGACATCTCCAGAACCGCCGATCGCAATATTTTGACCGGGACTCCAAGGTTGCAGTACCAAAAAGCCAGTACCGCTGACTGAATTTTTGTCGCCTTTGAAATTAATTTCATTACCAGTCAAAGTAATGTTTCCAGAGCCCCCTGCTACGAAGCTCACTCCCAGAACATTTCGAGCCGTCACAGTTACATTACCCGCCGCTTCCGGGCCGCTGGCATCAAGTTTTTGGGCCGTTACGTTCAGGCCTTCGATCGCAATATTCCCGCTGCTGCCGGTGCTGGGATTGGATGAAGAAATATTGTTGGCAACAGTCGAACCCGGACTAATCAAACTAATATTTCCGCCGTTACTCGACAAATTGCCCGCAGTAATTTGACTTCCAGAAATGGCGATCGCACCGCCAGCCGTGCTAATTGTATCTCCAGAATTCATCGAAAAAGCACCCGCACCATTGCCATCGGCATCTGCTTTCAATGTTACCGAACCAGTAGTTGCTTGAAAGCTCAACTGATTGTCCGCCAAATCAGCAATTGTAATATCATTGAGCGCTTCGAGAACCACATTTGCAGTCGCCGACATACTTTCCAAAGCTGTAGCCGAAATTGTCAGCGAAGGCTCAGAATTGTTTTCCTGTCCTGGTGGCGTTCCTGTTGCCAAAATATTATTGTTGGCAATTATTTCCGCATCGCCCGCAGCTTCTGGGGAATCTGTAATGAAAATATTTTTAGGATCTAACAGCAAAGTCCCCAAACCGTTTGTCCCAGAGGTATCAACAGTACCGTTAAAAATCAATCTTTGCTTGCCCGAAACTTCCACAAACCCCCCAACCCCTGCGGTTCCCGTTGCAGAAACGCCATTTGCGCTGATGCTGCCCAAAAATGCTGTTGTGTTGTCAGCCCAGACAAAAACTCTGCCGCCGTTGCCTGATTCAGTTGCGTTGGCTGCGATCGAACTTTTGCCATCCACGTAAGTCATCCTGGCATTCGGCACAGTTCCCTCGCCTCGGTAATCTCCCCCGATCCGCACCGTTCCGCCGCCGTCCGGCCCCGAAGCCTCAATCTTCGCTCCAAACAGCCCTACCTTGTCGCCCAACACGTTGACGCTTCCTCCGACGCCCCCCCTGGCAGACACGTCCGCAGAACCCCCTACCAGCGCAGTTCCAGCCCCTCCAGGCACTGTTTGGCCGCCTGTCAGTACGACTTCACCTTGAGCGTTCGTAGTTATACCCGTAGCGTTTGCCACGCCGGGGCCCGAAAGCAGCCGAGGTAAACTCAGCGGAGAGAAGGGAACACCTTCGGAACCCGACACTCCGGCTGCTGGAGAAACTTCTAAACTCAGCAAAAGTCCGTTTTGACTCAACCGCACCAGATTTTTGCCCGGAACAGCCGCCACAGTAATTTGACCGCCTGGGGCTGAAAGTTGCCCTGTACTGATGACTGTACCGCCCAGCAAAGTCAAATTTTGCTCCGCGCCGACAGCCAAGTTACCGGCATTGACAATACTCGCCGGCTGTGTGCCAAAAACAAAAGCATTCGGCGTTCCGACGAGGGCCGCGAAGTCGATCGCCCCAGTACCGTTGAACCAGCCGTTGTCAAAACCGATACCGCTAGCGGTGGTAGCCAAAAAAGACCCGGACACATCGAGTCGGGCATTTGTTCCGAAGATAATGCCTGCGGGATTCATCAGCAACAAATTAGAATTGCCGCCGCTAACTTGAATTAGGCCGTTAATTAAGGAAGCGTCGCCCCCGACAACGCGGCCGAGGATATTTTTAACGCTGGGGTTGGAGATGAAATTGGCAGTTTCGCCAGCATTCAGGCCAAACCGAGTAAAACTGTGGAACAAATTTGCTCCGTCTCTGGATGTAGTGCCGCCTTGAATGTCGTAGCGAGGAGGCGACCCTGTACCTGGGGCGGTGACAGTGGTTCCGGTGCCGTCTGGGGCTGGAGTAATAGATTGTGCTGCAGCAATTTGAGAGTGGGGATAAATTGCCACGAGTACCCATCCGCTGCTATTTTCTTTGAGGAAAACCAGGTTGGGGAAAAAATCTAATATCAAAAATCCAGCAAGGGGAATTGCTGCCAGAATCGATCGCACAGCACGTTGAGCATTCATAAGTTTGCCTCGATCTAGACCTTAATTCGAGTTTAAAATTGAGATTTTAGGTAAAAAAGAGTCGATCGCACCCCTATCCTGACACTTCTTAACGCGAACTCTCGATCGCAAATCTTAAAATTTAAGTCTAAATTTGATTGTGTCACCAACATAGCAAAGACTGACAGTAAGTGTCGAAACACAGGAAGTTTAAACAGAGAAAATTATGAGCGATCTAATTGTCCGTCGGATCGGTTTAACTGGGGGCATCGCCACCGGTAAAACCGCCATATCTAATTATCTGGCAGATGCCTGTGGATTTCCGATTTTAGATGCCGATATTTACGCCCGCGAAGCTGTGAACCCCGGTTCGCCAATACTTGACTCTATTGTAAAACGATACGGCGCGGGTATTCTGCTCCCGGACGGCAATTTAAATCGGCCAGAGTTGGGAAGTATTATTTTTTGTAACGCAGACGAGCGGCAGTGGTTGGAACAACAGATTCACCCTTACGTGCGGCGCCGATTAGTTGAGGAAACTCAAAGCTGCATTGCTGCATCGAGTTTGGTATCCCAAGACACACAGGATTTAGGTACAAAGACTCAAGAAACCGGCTTGTTTCACCAAAAGCTAGAACCGAGTATTGTTGAAAAAAAACCCGGTTTCTCTGCCAAGGCTGACACGTTGACTTTGGTTTTGGTAGTGCCGCTGCTGTTTGAAGCTAACATGACTGACTTGTGTACCGAAATTTGGGTAGTGTACTGTTCACCCGAAGTGCAGTTAGAACGACTAATGCAGCGAGACGGCTTAAGTTACGATCGAGCTAATGCCCGCATTAACGCGCAGTTGCCGCTAGCTCAAAAGTGTCAACAAGCTGATGTTATTTTGGACAACTCGTCAACCCTCGACTCGCTATTCCAGCAGGTAGATGTGGAAGTCAGTCGCTGTGAGATTTGATATTTGAGATTGACTCCGCGATAGCGTTTTTAAAACCAGGTTTTTTAATTCCTGCGCGCCAGTTCGATTTGAGAGTTGAGATTTGAGATTGACTCCACGATTTTGTGAACGGGCTTTTTTTCCCCAACCGCTTTCGACTCCTCTTTCGGAGTGGCGCGTCAGCGCTCTTGTCACAAAGCCAGATCAGAAAAGATCAGAAAAAATAAAAGGTTCACAATTTATTTAAAAATACAATAGCAACCATTTATGAAGTTAATGTGAAAAATTAGGCATTGCCCCCTTTAAGGAATCTCATTCACCAAGATATTTATATGTAACGTGCTGATGGCGCGCCTGGGTACTCTCCTGTTGTGTCTTTAATCCCCGGGTTGCCGCTTCAACTCAATAAATTATCAAGTTAATCATAAAAGTAGTAAAACTTTACAATTGGCGGTTTTTGTTTCTTTCTTGGAAGACTGTTTCAAAAGGATTCCAGGGGCGATACCCTTTTAGATTTGAGATTTGAGATTTGGGAATAATTTATAACTACCAGGGTGGGGAATACGGGCATAGAAGAGTAGCATTCTTTTTTTTTGAACATGGTCTTGAGTTCTGCTGGTTGCCCGCAAGTAGCAGAGAACTAGAAATTACCAGCGAAAAAGCGAGCTAGACGATGGATTTCACCCGCTTTTAACCAAAAATCAAAAAAATTGCAGGTGCCGTCACTTACTAATTGATGACTTCGCCACAATTATTTTTTTTATCCTGATAGCAGAGTACAGACTGCGTATCAAGAAGGGGAAAATACAAACACCAAAATTTATGATGCGCGTTTACTCTTCCATCCTGATGTCCAGCCTGTTACTGAGTGCTACCGCAGTTAACGCTCAAAGCTTAGAAACTCGATCGACCTTTTTTGCTCAAGACAACTCTGCTCCAGAAATTTTAACCGCCATAGCCGACTCTCAGACCTTTTACGATAAGCCGCCAGATAATCAGCCGCCAGAACGAGGCACCGGGAGATAAAGCCTAAAAAAGCGATAATTGCGGGGAATTAGAGGGAGAATGGGAGAATATAAAATTGGGAGAAGAAAAAAAAAATTGAAGATTTCGAGCCATTAATTGCGGACTTACGTACTGCGTAGCAAAAAACCGATTTTTCAGCGGTATTTGACCGGAAAACGAGACGCAAGCCCCTGGCTTCAGACACGGGGAAAAGTCGGTGGCGGTTTCAACCGCCTTCAATATTTCTTAATGAGATACATCAGTCATTAGTGCTAGAATTAAGGAGATTGAGTAGGAATAACCATCTACGTGTTGAGATATTCTAGTAAGGAGAAATCCCTGCAACGGGCATATTCGGCTTAGATCCGAAATAGCTAAAGGGCAAATAATGGCAGAATATTGAGCGTACCGCAACTTTTGGCTAGTGATGGACTCTGAAAGCGAAAAACAAGTATACGCAATGTTTAAAGAAATTCAAACGGAGCGAGTAGCGGCGATTTGATAGCGCCTTTGAAAGTCCGAATGTGGGTTCTTCAAGAATCCCCTCGCCTTTAGGCATGGGGAGTATCAAGACTCAAGGCATAATTTTTGGCTATTCCGGTTTTTTGGCCAAGCGTCCTCAAGATATCAGACAACACCAACGGGCGGGAAATGTTGCACTCAAAAAATAAAGAAAGGTAAAGCGCGAGTAGGAATCTTACGCTTTACCTTTTTTTTCAACTTTTGCAGCTTTAATCTTCTTCCGCAGCTTCGCCGCCAACAACGACATCGCGAATCCGCAAACTCGGGCCGCCACAGCCCACGGGCAAACCGCTTTGCCCTGCCTTGCCGCAGCCGCCGGATTCATCCCAGTAGAAATCGTCGCCGATCGCCTCAATATCAGCTAAAGTGCTGAAAACATTACCCGAAAGAGTAACATCCCGCACCGGATTGTCTAGTTTTCCGTCGCGGATCATCCAAGCTTCGCCCGCACTGAAAGTAAACATTTCGCCGTTAGTCATGCCGCCTTGCCAATTGCGCGCATAAACTCCTTCTTTGATACCTGAAAATAAGTCCGCAACAGGCGTGTCACCCCGTTCGATCCAAGTATTCGTCATGCGGACGATCGGCGGATAATGATAATTCAAACAGCGAGCATTACCAGTAGGCGTTTCTCCCAATTTACCCGCCGTTTCCCGCGAGTGCAGTCGCCCGACTAAAGCGCCGTCTTTAATTAACTGAGTAGTAGTCGCCGGAGTGCCTTCGTCGTCGTAGAAATAGCTGCCCCGGTGTCCCTCTGGCGATGCACCGTCGAAAATTTGCAAGTTTTGTGGGCCGAACTGGCGGCCGAGGGTCATAATTTCCAAAATGTCGGGATTTTCGTAGGCCATGTCGGCTTCGGAAAGGTGTCCGAAGGCTTCGTGGACGAATAATCCGGTCAAAATCGGGTCGATGACGACGGTGTAGGTGTTGCCTTGGACGGGGGGTAAGGCTAGGGAATCTACGGCTCTCTGGGCGGCGCTGCGAACTTGAACATCGAGATCGGTTAAATCTTCGTAAGCTTTGCGGGAACCAGTGGTTTCGCGGCCGGTTTGTACGGTTTCCCCGCTGCGGGCTGTGGCGGCAAAGCGCATTTCCATGTCTGCCCAACCTTGTTCGAGCATGGTGCCTTCGGAGGTGGCCAGGATGATGCGCTGGGTGGTGTCGCCGTAGCGCACGGAGATTGTGGCGATGCGGGGGTCAATGCTGCGGAGAATGGCCGCGTAGCGATCGCACAATTGCTTTTTGTCAATTAGGGGAACCAGACGGGGGTCTGTTCCTGTCAGCGGCAGCAAGCAAATGTCTTGTACTGGGGTGACAGGCGCCAGGATCGTTTCTTCTTCGCCGATCAGTTTTGCCGCGGCGATGGCTTCTTCGATTCTTTCGGCGAGGGTGGAAAGTCGGTTAAAACTGGCAAAGCCCCAACCGCCTTTGTGGCAAGCCCTGACTTGGCCGCCAATTGAGACTCCTTCGCTGAGGGTTTCAATTTTTTCGCCCCGCAGCAGGATGTCGGTGCCTTCGGCTTCTTCCAGTCGAATTGCCAGATAATCGACTTGGTGGCGGTAGCGTGCCATTAAGTCTGACAGCAGATTTTTCGAGTCGGCGATCGAGGTGGGCATAAGGAAAGCACGGTGTTTAACTTACTTCATTTTGCACTGTTGTCAGGGCGATCGTCCAAAATATCGCCCCAAGCGCGGAGATTGCGACTTATTGGTACGGTTCTGCCAATATCGTTAGTTGACAAATGTGGATATCCTGTGAGTTAGGAGGAAGGTGCAAGAAATTATGCGGGATTTTTCGATCGTGCTGGTGCTTGACCCAGCCCAAAAACGGATACCGTGCCACGTACTTAAGTCGTGGAAAGATAAAAATTTTAGACCAAAGTTCAATCTCCCAGATTTATCTGTGGGGTAAATCTAAAATCTAAAATCTAAAATCTAAAATCGACTGACTCCTAACTCCTGAACTTTCCTATACATAAATACTTCACCCTTCATGCCTCCGAAGGTGGGTTTATAACTGTGAATACTTACTTTTTACCGACAATAAGCGAAATTTTAGCCTCCGAAGGCCAAGAAAATGACCTCAGTCTCTTTGATGCTAAGTTGGCGGGAGGAAACAACCGCCATCGGTGTCCTGCAAGCCGTGGGGCTTCTCGGCTGAAAGCTGAACAGGAATGGTATGGGGCGATCGCAGCTTTGAATCAAATGCTCGATCGGCAAAAAGCAGGACAAAAAACAGATGCCGATCGAGCAAATGGTCGATCGACAATCCCCCATTCCTGTCAGGGATTGGTGTTGTCTGGCCCGTCTTCGGTTTTGACTGACCCCGCTTTGGCCAACGGCTTTGCCAATTGGATTTTTACCAGTATTCCCGACAACGATGCAGCTTTGTGGTCTTTTCGGGCTAGACAAACTTTAGCTTTAATGCCGGCGGCTGATGTGCAAATATCAGTCCCTGCGGCGGCCCCGGCTTTGGCTTTGGCCAGTGGCGATCCCTTAGCCAACGAGCAGTTTTGTTTGGTTTTAACTGCTAGTTTTAGCCTGGTGATGGTTTTGGGTGAAAATTCTGCGGGAATTCCGGCTTTTCTATTTTCTTTCGATCCGCAAGTAGTCGCCAAAGCTTGGGAGGTTTTGCGGCGCCGGGTGACTGAAAGCGAATGTTTGCTTGCCAATTCTGACGCTAGCTTCAATTTATCAGTTAGCAAATTAACTAATAATTCTACTAAATTAGACGGGCTGTTCCAGCAGTTTTTGCCTGTGGAACCCCATTATCAAACAGTGATGCAGTTCAGCCGCTTGCTGTTGCATAATTTGCCGATTGGGAAAGATGAAGCAGGCAGGATAAAGGATGAAAGAATTGATGATGGTTTGAACCACAGACATCACAAGTTATCGGCTACAGATATCAACTGCAAATCTCCAATTCCTCTGGCTACTAAAGAGGTCGAATTGCTACAGGCGATCGCCCACGAAGTCCGCACTCCTTTGGCTACCATTCGCACGCTGACTCGGCTGCTGCTGAAACGTCCCAAACTCGATGCGGTGGTGGTCAAGCGTTTGGAAATGATTGATGCTGAGTGTACCGCTCAGATCGATCGCTTCGGTTTAATTTTCCGCGCCGTGGAATTGGAAATGTCGCAAGCTAAAAATTCTGGCGTGCAGCTAACAGCAATGTCCCTCGGTGAAGTGCTACAAAATAGCATTCCCCGCTGGCAAAAACAGGCGAGTGTGCGAAACCACACTTTGGAAGTTATTGTGCCGAAAAAGTTGCCGGCGGTAGTCAGCGATCCGACGATGCTGGATCAGGTTTTAACTAATTTGATTGAGAATTTTACTCGAACTTTGCCTTCGGGGAGTCGCATTCAGGTGGAGGTGACATTAGCGGGCGATCAGTTAAAGTTGCAGTTGGAATCGGAACACTTACCTGAAGGTAATGTCGCATCGACTTTTGCAGAAGCGGCGAATGCTCCTTTGCGATCGATCGGGCCTTTGTTGATGGTGCAGCCGGAGACGGGAAGTTTGAGTTTAAATTTGAGCGTGACTAAGAATTTATTTCGGGCTGCTGGCGGGAAGTTGGTAATTCGCCAGCGACCCCAAAAGGGCGAGGTGATGACGGTATTTTTGCCGTTGCAATAGTCATTAATTATTGGCAAAATCTGTAGGGGCGGGTTTAACCAACCATCTATGTCAGAAACGAACAATATAATAAACCCGCCCCAGCCCAACGACAAATCCGAATTAATATTTTTTGAAGGGGATCGAACATCAGGTTAATCAGGGTTATTGGTTGGGTGGGGGCGGGTTTTTATAGATTGTTTCTGAGCGTCAAATATTGTTGGTAAAACCCGCCCCTACAGTTAATCTGGGTTATTGGTTGGGTGGGGGCGGGTTTTTATAGATTGTTTCTGAGCGTCAAATATTGTTGGTAAAACCCGCCCCTACAGCCGGATCGCATTAATCAATTAAAATCTCAATGACAAACTCCGTTCCTTCTCCCGGTGTAGAAAAACAACTCAGTTTGCCGCCGTGTTTTTCTTCTACAATTTGACGCGCGATCGCCAGTCCTAACCCAGTTCCTTTGCCCACGTCTTTAGTGGTAAATAGATGGTCGAAGATACGATTCTTCACCTCTTCCGACATTCCATTTCCGTTATCGGCGATAGCAATTTTTACCTGGTCACCTTCCACGTCCGTCCGAATAGTGATGTGATTGGGATGGGATTTAATTTCGGCAAAACTCCGTCCTTGATTCGAGTCTTCTAAGGCATCGATCGCATTTGCTAACAAATTCATAAATACCTGGTTTAATTGTCCCAAATAACATTTTACTTTGGGAATATTGCCGTACTCTTTAATGATTTCAATTTCCGGATGCTTGTCGTTCGCTTTCAGGCGATGGCGTAAAATCATCACAGTGCTGTTGAGGCCTTCGTGGATATTGGCCTCAACTTTATGGGCCGTATCCGCGCGAGAGAAAGTGCGGAGGGAGGTGCTGATGTTTTTGATGCGCTCGCATCCTATTTTCATTGAACTCAACATCTTGGGTAAATCTTCTACTAGATAATCTAAATCTATTTCCTCTGCTTTCTCAATCAATTCTGCTTCGGATGGAGGAAACTTTTCTTGATAGAGGCGCAAATAATCAATTAAGTCTTGAACTCCAGCATGAGCTTCATTAATGTTCCCGGCAATGAAACCAACGGGGTTGTTGATTTCATGGGCAACCCCTGCCACTAGATTACCTAATGCTGACATCTTTTCACTTTGGATCATTTGCATCTGAGCTTGCTGAAGTTCATTCAAAGTCTGCTGCACTTGGTGATAGAGGCGGGCATTTTCCAGAGCGATCGCCGCTTGACTAGATAGAAAATTCAGCACTAGGAGGCGATCGCGACTAAACACCCCACTGGTTATCCGATTTTCTAGATACAAAATGCCGACCAAGTTCCCCTGATTTAGAATTGGCAAACCCAGCAAACTCTCTGGTTGGTGGTGGTCTAAATAATCGTCAATCACAGGCAGATCAGTTTTGAGGTGATCGATGACAACTGCTGCTAGGGTGTTTTTGACATACTGGATTAATTTAACAGGAACGGTGGGATTGTTCTCTAGGGGTTCCCTTTGCAGGCTAATGTTTTCCCAGGTAGCTATCGCCCGCACTTGCCATTGTTGATCTTGGCACAGCATCAGTACACAGCGATCGGCTCCAGAGTTTTGTAGCATGGTTTGGGTCAGAATTTGCAGCAACTCATCTAGGTCGATCGTGCTGGAGATCATTTGGGAGATTTGCAGCAGAGTCGAAAAATCTAGAGCCTGGTTAATGGAGGTGCTTGAGGTAGTGTGATGGGTGATCGAAGGAATTGAGTAGGTGGGATTGGTGAGGGTGGATAGGGTTTCTAAAATAGTGAAGGGTTGGACGCACTGTTGTAAGATGGGACGCAGCAGATCGGGATAACGTTTTTCTAGGTCATCGGTTTTGGCTTTTGCTCCCCAGCGGGCGTAACAATAGTAGGCTTCCTGCATATAGCCTGCAGCGACTTTTTCTTTGCCCCAATTGAGGTATAATTTAGCTGCGAGTTCGTTTGCTAAGGCTTCTTCGTTGAGGAATTGGTTTTCTTTAGCGAGTTGAATGGCGCGATCGTACAACTCAGCAGCCGGCCATTTTTCTTCAGCAACACGAGCCATCTCCGCCTCTAAAAGCAGAAATTTGGACAGACAGTTTTCAGGACTGTTGTGTGCCCAGATTTGAAGTTGTTGCCGATTATTCTGAAGAATTTCTTGATAATCTTTTGGTTGTTTTTCCGGTGCTTCCCCATAAAGTTGCAATACAGTCAAAGACTGATAAAAACAATGCAGAACACGTTGAAATTGTCCATAGAGTGCATTAGAAAAATCGGCCGCGGCTACTAACATTTCATAAGCTTTAGCATACTCACCATAGGTAAAAAACAAAAAGGCTTTAGCGAAATAGTAAGTGCTACTGCCATAGCCATAGCCAATTTCATTGAACGTTGCTAGCGCCGACTCTTCATCAAATGTTTCAGAGCTAAGGCTATACTTCCCTATCGTTAGCCCTTGCAAGTTCTCTAGGAGCTTGCACTGAAGAATTAGGGCAAAGGCTGTCGTAATCTCCGTTCGTTCCGCAAAGCTGATGTACTTTTCATGTCGAGCCAGCAAACTGTGAATATCGCTTGAGACGATCGCCTGCTGCCAGAAACTGAACAGAGCACTGTGATGACACCAAGAAAAATCCCCTACCTCCATTGCGCCCTGATAAGCAGCTTGTTGCAGAGCAAGATTGGAACTGACGTGCTTGCGCCAATGGTTGATAAAGTTGCCGAAGGACATATAAATTTTGCCATTCAGGGTGGTGTTATTAAATTTTTCATTCACCTTCAACCCTAAAAGTCCAAACTCATAGCCCAATTCATAGTCTTGAAAGCGTTGGCAGAGAATTGTGCCATACCAAACATAAACAAAACCCGCCACATTTGTATTCCCGTATTGCAAACAGAGATTGGTCATGTGTAAAACAACCAACACTAACAACTCCTGATTAGTTAGGTAAGTGGGCGGTACCATGTTCATTAGCAGTTTGATCTGCATCTGGCGTTCTTCATCGACAATGAGCGGTGCGTCGATTAGTGCTGCAACTTGGCGCTGATTTAAGGTTTTTTTAACTTCCAGAGCCATCCCTTCTAACTCTGCTTCGTTTGGCACGATCGCCAGTTCTAAGCCTAACAGTTTCAGCCCTTCAATTCCTACCTGAATCGCCTTTTGATACAGGGCATTATTTTGATAATGAGTTAGCTGAATCGCAATAATATTGGCTCGCTCAAGACTTGAGTTTGCATGACTAAAGGCGATTTCTATCAAATTTTCAGCTTCCTCAAGATGACCTGCCAAAAATTCAGCCTCAAGGCTTTCTAGATACATCGTAAATGTTAATTTATAAGCAGAGTCCCATTTATTAGCGGGTAGGAAACTTAAACCGAAAGCGAGATATTTGGTCGCCGATTCATAAGCAGTTGATAGTTTAGCTCTCTGCCCCGCAAAGAGGCTAATTTTAGCAAGCTTGGTTCGTTCTTCCTGCTGCGTTATTAGCTCCGAGCCAATGATAAAATGATTGATAATATCGAACACTTCTTCTCCTCTTTCAACCTCGGAGAAATTCGGCAGAAGTAACTGTCCAATTTTGAGATGAGTAGCTTGCTTTTGGTCATCAGGAATTAATGAATAAGCAGCTTGCTGAACCCGATCGTGGAGAAATTTGTAGTGAGGTAATTGAGCGGCGGTATTTGGCAAGTTGGGGGTGCTTTTCCCATCTTCTTTCCCTATATAAAACTTGTAAATTTCACTGGTTGGTAAGATGAATCCTTCTTGCAAGGATTTCCACAAATCGGCAGCAGTTTCTTCCGGCGACTTCTCGCTGACTACCGCCAATGTATTCAAATCAAACTGCGCTCCAATGCACGCAGCCAACTTCAGCACATCCTGAGTTTTTGGCGGCAATTTCTGCAATTGCACCGCCATAAACTCCACTACATCATCGGTGATAGTTAGGGCTTTGACTTTGGCGATATCGCACTGCCACCCCCCTGTTACCCCCCTGTGTCCTCCCCTGATAAGGGGGGATGTTACTCCCCTCTCTCCCCCCTCGGTAAGGGGGGATGAAAGGGGGGTGGGATCAAACGCAATCAACCCCTCTTCCTGTAGCGCCCTGAGAAATTGGGTGGCAAAAAATGGATTGCCTTTGGTTTTTTGATAAACTAACTCGGTTAATGGCTGAGCAAGAGGGCGATCGCACGAGAGCGTATCTGCTATCAAATCGTTAATATCGACTTGACTCAGAGGTTCCAAGGTAATAGTATTTACCGTTACTTGGGATTTTTCCATCTCTGCTACTGCCAACATAAATGGATGAGCCGGAGATACTTCGTTATCTCGATATGCCCCAATTACCAGCAAATTCTGACTATTTTTTTCACTCATCAACACTTGCAAAAGCTTCAGGGATGCTGAATCTGACCATTGCAAATCATCCAAAAAAATCACTAAGGGATGTTCTTTTGTAGCAAAAACAGAGATAAATTTTTGAAATAGTAAATTGAAACGATTTTCGGCGGCACTTCCCGAAAGTTCAGAGACAGGCTGTTGTTTGCCAATAATTCGTTCCAATTCAGGAATTACTTCTACAATAACTTGAGCGTTTTCGCCCAGAGCCTTGATAATTTTCCTTTGCCATCGTTCTAGCTGAGCGTCGCTTTCTGAGAGTAATTGATCCATTAAATCTCGGAAGGCTTGCACAAAAGCACTAAAGGGAATGTTGCGTTGAAATTGGTCGTATTTGCCTTTGATAAAATAACCGCGTTGCCGAACTATGGGTTTGTGAATTTCATTGACTACAGCGGTTTTCCCAATGCCGGAAAATCCGGCAACTAGCATCATTTCGCTGCGGGATAAGTTCGAGTCCCCCCCGTCGCCCTTAGTAAGGCGTGAGTCTTCTTTTCGCTGGTTTCTCTCGTTCCCAGGCTCTTGTGGGGAACGAGATTTAGAGGGGTTTGCTATTCGCTCGAATGCTGCTAATAATGCAGCGACTTCGGTTGCTCTGCCGTAGAGTTTTTCGGGTATGATAAAGCGATCGCAAAAATCTCGCCGACCAAGGGCAAAACTCTCAATTCTACCTGTCTCATTGAGTTGTTGCAAACAATTTTTTAAATCGGCTTTCAGCCCTAATGCACTCTGATAGCGACATTCGGCATTTTTGGCAATCAATTTGCTGACAATTTCCGAGAGGACAAGGGGAATTTCGGGATTAATTTCACGTACAGATGGTGGGTGCTGGGCAATATGACAGTGGATCAATTCCATCGGATCGCTGGATTGACATGGCAATTTTCCTGTCAGCAATTCGTAAAAAGTTATACCTAATGAATAAAAATCTGTGCGGTAGTCAAGGCCGCGATTCATTCTTCCTGTTTGTTCGGGAGATAAATAGCTGAGTGTTCCTTCGATCACGTTGGGACTCATCAGCATTTGAGTTTCTCGCGGCAGCAAAGATGCAATACTAAAGTCAATGAGTTTGACTTGTTTAGTCTCAGGATTAATCAGAATGTTGGCTGGTTTAATGTCTTTGTGAATGATGCGGTGGCGGTAAAGTATATCTAATGTATTGCTTAGGTCGATCGCAATTTGCAAAAAATCAACCAGAGATTGCACGGCTTTTCCTTTCCCCGTCCATTCCTTCAGAGAAATTCCCCCGAAGTCTTCCACAATCAGCGCATAGCCGTTCCGGTAGGGCTCCAAGCTGTAGGTTTGGATGATTCCGGGCAAATTCAGGTTTTTGGCGATCGTGTATTGATTGCGAAAATGCAAGAGTTCGCTGAAGCTGGGATACTCGTTTCGCAAGACTTTGATGGCTACAGGTTTTTGGTCCGAGAGGCGAGTTCCGCGATAAACGAGGGTGCGAGTGCCTGAGTAAATTCGAGCGAGAATTTGATAGCCAGTTAATTCTATCATAGCAATAATTATTTTTTAGATAAATATTTGATTTACTCTTACAATCTAGTGCAAATCAGATTCTTCCTTGGTATTAATACTTAAAAATATAACAAATTTCGCAGCGCGCGAACAGCTAACCGTTAAAGGTTAACCGGATTCGGTTAACCGTTAACAGTTAACCGAAGTCAGTTAACCGAATTCATTCTGGCTTTCAAGGCATCTCGCGCTTGTTCTCGATCGTCAAAATGGACTTTTTCGGTGCCCAAAATTTGATAATCTTCGTGTCCTTTCCCTGCAATCAGCACGCCATCTCCCGGTTTAGCGTCCATAATAGCAGTGCGAATTGCAGCGGCGCGATCGCACAAAACGATCGGCTTTACTGCGGCGGGAATTCCTGCTAAAATATCCTCCAAAATGCGATCGGGATTTTCAGTGCGCGGATTGTCGGAAGTAACAACCGCTAAATCGGCTAATTCTGCAACGATTTTACCCATGATCGGCCGCTTAGTGCGATCGCGATCGCCGCCGCAGCCAAACACGCAAATCATCTGACCCGGAATAAACGGCCGCGACGCCTTCAACAAGTTCTCCAAACTGTCTGGAGTGTGCGCGTAATCCACAATAACGCTAATATCTTGTTCCGGGCTAATTTGCACCCGTTCCATCCGTCCCGGTACTCCCGAAAACTGAGATAATTTCTCCACAATTGCGGACAAATCTAAACCCAATTCTAAAACAGCACCGACAGCCGCCAACATATTTGATAAATTGAACTGACCGACTAAAGGCAAAGAAAAAGCCGTTTCTCCCTTCGGTGTGTGCAGCATTCCTTTAACTCCATTGGGCTGATACTGCAAATCAAAAGCATACAAATCTGCGGTTTTCAGAACAGTGCTGTAACTCCAAACTCGGTCGGATTTGATGGTTTCAAATATCCGCTGCCCGTAGGGATCGTCAATATTAATTACAGCGCGATTTTTGAGGTAATCCGAACCAAATAAAAGCGATTTTGCCTCAAAATAATCCTCCATATCGCGGTGATAATCCAGATGGTCTTGAGTCAAATTGGTAAAGACAGCCACTTCAAAACTACACCCTAAAACTCGCTGTTGCGCTAAAGCGTGGGAACTGACTTCCATCACGCCGTGTTTGCATCCGGCTGCTACAGCTTCTGCTAGTTGTTTTTGGAGGTCAACTGCAAAAGGTGTGGTGTAAAGTGCAGTTTTTTGGAATCCCGGCCAGCGAGTATAAAGCGTACCGAAAATCGCCGTCGGCAACTGCATTTCATTCAGCAGAAATTCGATTAAATGAGTTGTTGTAGTTTTGCCGTTAGTCCCGGTAACGCCGACAAGTTTTAATTTGCTAGCTGGATTGCCGTAAAATGCGGTTGCTATTTGACCGCAAACTTGAGCCATATCCGCTGCTGCGATGACGCAGGGAACCTCTTCTAGCCCCCCCTTAGCAAGGGGGGGTTGGGGGGGTGTTTTCTCGGCTGCTTGGGTGGAAATTATGGCGGCAATTGCACCAGATTCGATCGCACTTTGCCAAAAATCTCCCCCATCAACCCTAGTTCCCGGCATTCCCAAAAACAAATCGCCCGCCTGACAAGCGTGGGAATTAGTGGATAAACCCTTGACTTCGGCATCGAGGGCGGGATGTTTGGCGTCAAAGGAAATGCTGGGAACTGCTGCTAATAATTCTCTCAATTTCATCTGAAAAACTCCTCGCTTGAATGTCTTGAATATGACTGGCGGAACCGATTGTTTGAGCCACTCTCTACAGGTTTTTGCTGTGGGCGGTGCAAAGCCTAATTTTTTTTGGTGCGCGATGTAAAATCTATCTGCCTAGAGTAAGCTGCACACCAAGTACCCCGATGTCAGGATTAAAACCTGAGTTTTTGGGTAAATCTCACATTTTGCACCATTCAATTACTTGTTTAGGAACAGGCTTTCCGGCCTGTGAAGCGAGAAAACTCATTGTTTGTGGAACGGGCCGGAGAGCCCGTTCTTGACAAGGGTGCAACATCTGAGTAAATCGTATTATTGTGACGGATCTATTTGCAAATATTTCTGTAACATTTGCTCCAATTGGGCGACACTACAGCGGGGAGAAGGGCGGGGTAACAGTTGTTCAGGGGAGAATCCAGCCTCGCCAGCAGAATTTGTTGGCGGGGGCTGCACTTTAAACAAAACAGGAACTTCGTACTGATAAGCTTGAAACCAGTCATCGCGTTCGGTAATATCTCGGACTTCGAGTTGAAACTTCAGGCTTTCAATCTGTTCCAGTTTTTCTTGCAACCCTTCGCACAAGTGACATCCGGGTTTGCTGTACAAAATCAATCGCATCATAACAGTAAGATTAAACTCGATCTTAAATTCTCAAACCTGCGATCGCCAGTTGGCGAACCAGACTTGGCAAGAAGCAAGCCGTGGCATAATTGACCTCAACGCGCGATCGATGTTATCTTAGCATTGACGGCGAACCGATTACGGTAATTTGCCATCTCAATGTAAATACAGGTCGATCTATCCATACACTAGGTCCGTAAAAAATGCAAATTACGCCTGAAATTTCTGGGAAAATTCAATTATTACGTCTCCCCCTAATTATTGGGATTGTTACTATTCACTCGTCTATAAATTCTGTGGGATATGCTGACAAATTTTTCCAGACTTTTATTGCGAGCACTTGGGGCGGTTCCTGCGTGTCTTTTTTGTTTGTTATTTCAGGAGTGCTTTTTTTCAAAACTTTTAACTTATCGCTAAATTCTTACCTAGAAAAGCTCAAGTCTCGGTTTTGGACTCTCCTGGTTCCCTATTTATTTTGGAACTTAGCTTTATTGGCAATGGTCTTAATTGTCTTGAACATACCGGCAACAAGTTCTATTATTCAAGGTCATTACAAAAAATACATTGAAGACTACAGCTTCGCCAATTTTATAGATTGTTTGACGGGGTACAGAAACGGTTATCCGATCGCATTTCATTTCTGGTATGTCCGGGACTTAATCGCGATGGTGATTCTATCTCCGGTATTTTTACTGGTAGCTAGAAAGATTCCCTATCTAGGTTTGGCTTTGTTTGCCGCGCCTTGGTTGCTGAAATTACAACTTGGTTTTATTAAAATCCAGTGGTTGGGGCCACTGTTCTTTTATTTGGGATGTCTGATTGCTGTTCAAAAATTGGATTTAACTTGGCTCAATCGACGAAAAAGTTTGATAATAGGCATATACTTAGCGATGGCTGTTGTGCTGGCAATAATGCAAACATCAGAAATAGAAAATTTTAAACACCTGTTTGAATGCTGCACGAGAGTAGTAGGTACGATGGCGATTTGGTGCGCTGCCGATTTGGTAGCTGGAAAGCTGCAAAAGGTGTGTTTAAATCTTTCGGGTTTGGCATTTTTTGTTTATGCTTCTCACGAACCGACGGTAACAGTTTTGAAGGAAGTTTTTGAGAGATTGTCAAAAAATCCAAATTCGATAACGGTCATGGTACAATATTTGTTGATAGTGACAATTGCCACTTTAGTAACGCTGGCTGCGGGTAGTCTTTTACAAAGGTACACGCCTAAATTTTTCCAATTGATAACAGGTGCCAGGGGATAATCATACCATTTTAGATTTTAGATTTTAGATTTTAGATGTGGGAGGGATGACTCTCATGGTTTGGATCTTGCCTACAGTAGCATTTTTTTTGCGAACTGGTATCAATTTTAGATGGAGGATTAGAGAGTTTAGATTACTCTCTTTCTGCTCTTCCTCTGTGCCCTCTGCGCCTCTGCGGTAAAAAAATAAATCTAGTTCACCAATGAAAAAGTTAAATTTATTCACACCACCTAATTATCAAATTACGATTGACTAATAAATCAAGCTTTAGTATAGTATAGAAATAGCCCTACATAAAGGAGGCAGTATGGACTGCACCGAATACGCAGAAGCCAAACGAAAAGCAGCTAAAAAAATTAGCGCCGACATTCGAGAACGCTGGAACAATCGCATTGTTCAGCGAGAATTGCACTTGATGGGTGAAGCGGGGGCCGTGCAGTATTTATCTGATTACGGGCGCGGCATCGGTACGGCAAAAGTTATCGGTTTTGCACTGTGCGCCGAGTCGGAAGGATACCCGGAAATGGCGATCGGCTTTTGGAAAAGAGCGTTTGAATTGGAAACCGGAGAAAAGCCGATCGCCCTGAATCCTCCAAACAAATCTAGCACCAATCTTGCTCCTGCTGCAAAATCAACTACCGCTGCCACAATAGAGACTGTTAATAACCCCGTAGTTCGCGAATTACCACCGCATTTGCAGCCGGGAAGGATTGTCACCATGCAGCCGGTGGACGCGCCGAGTGAACGTTCTTATTACATCGAAAATCCCGATTATTGGGGACAGCCAAAACGCGACGGCAATCGAGTAGTGGTCATCGCGACGCCAGATAAAGTATACTACCAATCGCGATCTACTAACCTGCGGCAACAGGCATCGATTGAGATCGATCGCACATTAATCGACACAGCCGCTAAAATTGGCACCTTTGTTTTAGACGGCGAACTGTATTACAAAAGCTGTACGGGCAGCGAACACCGCACCGGCGCGCAAGCTGCTACAGTTAATATTGAAAGCGGTTTTCCGACTACTCAGCCTAACGCAATTTATGCCATTTTTAAAAGTTTGTTTTTCAAAGGCAATGATTTAACTCCCGTGGCAGAATCCGAACGAATTGCAGCGGGAGTTGAAGTTGGCGAAATGCTGGCGAATTTATCCCCAGCATTTGAAGTTGTACCGACATTTCGCACCACCGCCGAAAAACTCGTCCTGGCAAATCAGCAGGAATCTGAAAATAGAGAAGGTGAAGTTTGGGTGTTGCACAACTGTCGCTATGTCGGCGGAAAAGATGTTAAGAAATATCCGATGGTGAGGACTAAATACTGTCAAGAACACGATTTGTTTATTGTGGGTTTGACGGCGACAAAAGTTGCGGGGCGGCCGTTTAGTGCCGTCAAAGTAGCGCAAGAAATTGATGGCAAATTAGTCCCAGTAGGAACCGTGGGAACCGGGTTTAGCGCCGAGGAAATGCAGGAAATTGCCCGACTCTACGAGGCTAACCCCAAAAGTGTCAAAATTAAAGTGCGATCGCAGGGTTTGACGGAAAGTGGCAAATTATGGCACGCACGATTTCTGGAGTTTTGTTAAATTTGTAGGGAAACGGCAGTCCCGTTTCCTTCCCAGAATATGTGAGCTCCAACACATAGTATCCGAGAAAATCAGCGGAGTAAAAATTAATGGTTATCAGCCAAAACAATTTCTACATTTCTCCAGAAGAGTACCTAGAAGGCGAGCGAGTAAGCCCGATCAAACACGAATACAGACGCGGACAGGTTTATGCAATGACAGGGGCAAAAAAACCTCATATTGTTATTTCAGTAAATTTAGCAAGTTTGCTTAACAATCATCTCCGCGAGAGTTCCTGCTTAGTTCTTTCATCAGACATAAAAGTCCGACTGGAAGAGGCAAATTGCTATTACTATCCTGATGTAGCGGTGACTTGCGACGAAAGGGATACCTCAACTACTGAAGATTTCATTTTATATCCATCTTTAGTAGTTGAGGTATTGTCGCCCTCAACAGCAGCTTTCGACAGAGGCGATAAATTAGCCGATTACCAAACTTCTCCGAGTTTGCAAGAATACGTACTCATCACTCAATCTGAGAGCAAAATTGAGTGTTTTCGACTCAATGCTGAGGGAAATTGGGTTTCTCAGACTTACCGACAAGGAGATAGAGTAGAATTTGTTAGTGCGAATTTTAGTTGTGCCATTAGCGAAATTTATCAAAAAGTCCCCGGCATCATATTGTGATGTATGAAAAAAAACTTTCTTTGGTTGGTAGTGAGGAATGCAAGTCATGCTTCTGAGGACTTCCGTCCTCACTCCGAACCAAAACGATAGCTAAAAATAGAAAAAACAATGATTAAAATCTTACACCTTTCAGACATTCACATGGGCAGCGGCTTTTCCCACGGCCGGATTAATCCAGAAACCGGTTTAAATACGCGGCTGGAAGACTTCGCGGCGACGCTGAGTAAATGTATGGATAGAGCAATTTCTGAACCCGTAGATTTAGTCATATTCGGCGGCGATGCTTTCCCGGATTCCACGCCTCCACCGTTTGTAAAAGAGGCTTTTGCCCGACAATTCAGCCGCTTGGTGGAGGCGCAAATTCCGACGGTTTTGCTAGTAGGAAATCACGACCAACATTCTCAGGGACAAGGCGGCGCGAGTTTGGGGATTTATCGGACTTTGGGAATACCTAAGTTTATTGTAGGCGATCGCCTGGACACTCACCTCATTCAAACCCGCAGCGGGCCGGTACAGGTGGTAACATTGCCTTGGTTGACTCGATCGACCTTAATGACACGTTCCGAGACTGAAAGCCTGTCTATGGGCGATGTTAACCAATTATTAACCGAAAAACTGACGATCGCAATGGAAGGCGAAATTCGCCGCCTCAACCCCGACATACCAACCGTACTTTTAGCGCACTTAATGGCAGATAAAGCAAGTCTGGGCGCAGAGCGTTTTTTAGCAGTTGGTAAAGGTTTTAACATACCCGTTTCCATGCTAACTCGCCCTTGTTTTGATTACGTTGCACTCGGCCACGTTCACAAACACCAAAATCTCAATGCTTCCAACAATCCGCCCGTAATTTATCCCGGAAGTATCGAACGAGTTGATTTTAGCGAAGAGAAAGAAGATAAAGGTTTTGTGTTAGTTAATTTGGAACGGGGGAAAGCAGAGTGGGAATTTTGCACTTTGCCCGTGCGAGTGTTTCAGACTATTAAAGTGAATGTTTCGGAATCGGAAAATCCGCAAGCTGAGCTGGTGAAAGCTATTGGGAAGAAGGAGATCGCAGACGCGGTTGTGAGATTGATCTACCAATTGCGATCGGAACAGTTAGATTTAATCGACAACGCTGAATTGCACACACTTCTGGGCGAAGCGCACAGCTACACAATCCAGCCGGAATTAGTCAGTCAGCTAGCGAGGCCGCGGTTGCCCGAATTGAATGCTAATAATAGTATAGAACCCTTAGAAGCTTTGAAAACTTATTTAGCAAGTCGCGAAGATTTGAAAGATGTTGCTGAGAGTATGTTGGAAGCGGCGCAGGGTTTGTTGGGCGGCGCGGAGGAAGTTTTGGTTGAATTTTAGTCAAGAATCGCGCATCTAATTACAAAATGATTTTGCTGCCAAATATTGTGGGGTGGGCATCTTGCCCGCCCTAAATATACTATTTAACTCCCAAAAATCTCACCCACCGCCAACCGAGTTCCGTTCGCAAAATCCACCCCAGACTGCACCTTTTTCCCCGCCAACTGCACCTCCCGCAACAATAATAAACCATCACCGGTTTGGACGATCGCCCCCAACCCCTTCACAACCTTAACAACTTCCCCATTTGCGCCCGACAACTGGGCTAAAACAGGCCATTCGCGTTCCAAAACTCTCAAATCCGCTGGCATTTGCAGCCAATATTCCGGCCCGACGGGCACAGTAGCTATCACCTTCAGAGAATTGCCACGAAAAGTCGTCGTGCAATCCGGGAAAAAGCCCCTAACTTGATTGTGAAGGTCGATCGCACTTTTCGACCAATCCAGCACATAATCCGCACTCTTAATCATCGGCGCGTAAGTCGCCTCAGCATCATCTTGAACAACAGCTTTAACCTTATCGTCTCTCAATTTCACCAAAGTTTCTATCAACAAATCCGCCCCAATTTCCGCCAACCTATCCGCCAAAGAATCAGCATTATCCAACAGTGAAATACCAGCAAAAGCCTTCAATAGCATCGCCCCAGTATCCATGCCCGCATCCATCAGCATAGTAGTAATTCCTGTTGTCTTTTCCCCGTCAAAAAGACAGCGCTGAATCGGCGCAGCACCGCGATATTTCGGCAAAATTGAACCGTGAACGTTAACGCAAGCCAAACTAGGAATATCCAGAATTTCTTGAGAAAGAATTTGACCGTAAGCCACCACCACAAACACATCCGCCTCTGCTTCCCGCAACTTAGCAAGCGTTTCCGCATCCTTCTTAATTCGGCGAGGCTGCCAAACCGGGAGACTGTGATTTAAAGCCACATCTTTTACAGGTGAAGGCATCAATTGATTGCCTCTTCCCCGACGTTTGTCCGGCTGAGTCACTACACCCACAACCTCAAATTCTGGGTGACTTAGCAAACTGGATAAAGTAGGAACAGCAAAATCGGGAGTGCCAAAAAAAACAATTTTCATAGATTCTTCGTTATTAGTAAGTAGTCCTCAGTCATTACTCATTAGTCATCAAGTAGGTAATGGCAAAAAACCATAGTATATTATACAGACTATTCAGCGCGTCGCAGCTATGATACAAGCTAGTTTATGAGTGTTTTTACCCACCGAGCTCATGTAATGTTTATTTGTCAGCTCAAATAATAGTAGTTGGCTCCTAGATTATACACTTCGAGAAGAGTTCCGAGTTGTGCGATCGGCAAAAAGTATCTCGATTGATACTCAGGTGCAGCCAGACTCGAACGCTCAAAAGCAATGGGTTTGATAGAGGCAACAACATTTGCATCCATTCTTCCCAACTTAACTATAACTGTTCTACACTAATAATTATCATCTAATCTACCTTTGTTACTGGGAATCTCAATCTTATCATATCTCCTCGAACAGGGAAAAACCGTCGAATCTCCTGCTGAATCTCAGCCGCAGCTTATTTGCAGACACCGCCGAACAAGAAAAGTTTATTCATGCCGTCACCAATCCCCAAGCTTTTAATCCTGCTATCTTGTGGCTGCCACCAAAACCAACAGAAAACCCATTTACTGTCGAAATTCCAGTTTCTTGGCAACCGCAATTTGTAGATAGACTAGCCTGAGAATCCCAGCCGGGAAAACATTCCTTACATCAAGCAGGACATTACTACTGTCTCGACTTTTCCTCAATCTTCGCCGCCTCCACATTGTTAACAACACCGCAGCCAATCAAACTAATCGTAGATATGTGCGCCGCCCCCGGAGGAAAAAGTATATTTGCCTGGAAAATATTAAACCCAGAATTGCTGTTGTGCAACGAAGCCATAGGCAAACGCATGGGAATGCCGATCTCTAATTTAAAACGCTGCCAAATTCAACCATCCGCCGCCGCTAACGTCGATTCAAAAATACTTGCCGAAAAGATGCCACAAACGGCTAATTTAGTAATAGTGGATGCTCTTTGTACTGGTCAATCACTCTTAGCAAAAGGAGACAAAGCACCCGGCTGCTTTCATCATGTCACCATCAACAGCAATGCCAACCGCCAAAAAAGAATTTTAGCCAATTCTGCTAAAATTGTAGCGCCCCAAGGTTATCTTGCATACATGACCTGCACTTATTCAACCGCAGAAAACGAACAAGTCAGCGAATGGCTGTTAAGCAAATTCCCCGAATTTGGGCCAGTCACTGGGGAGCATCTCAGTTTTGTAAAAAGCATTTTTTTTATTGTAGTGCGAGCGTCCCCGCTCGCGTATTGTACAATACGCGAGCGGGGACGCTCGCACTGTAAATGCAAAACTGAGATGCTCCCAGTCACTGTTCCTCATTTAGAAAAATATCGATCGCACCTGACAGAAATTCCTTGCTATCGGATGTGGCCGCAAGATAGACTAGGAGCAGGAGCTTTCACCGTTTTGTTTCAAAACACCTCGGATGGAGAGAGAAATCAGCTACCAGCCGATTTTCGAGATTTAGCTCGTTTTACCAACATCTAACTATCCGCGTCCATCCCCGTTCATCTGCAGTTAAAAAAATCTTCTTCCCTGAATCTAACTAAAAAATGATATTATCCCAATTATCCAAAGCAATTAAAAAACCACTAAAACTCGCTGTCGGCATTTTACTTACCTTAAATCTGCTAATATTAAGCGGCTGTCAAAACAGCACAACACCCGCATCCAAAAACGGCGAACCGATCGAACTCACACTTTGGCACGGCATCAATCCACCGCCAAATCGCGACGTATTTCAAACCCTCACAGACAAATTCAACCAAACGCATCCCAACATCCAGATTAAACCAATTTACATCGGCCAGCCCGACCAACAACTACCAAAAATACTAACAGCAATAGTTGGAAATGCACCGCCGGATTTGCTGTGGAATAGCCCCACAAGTGCCGGAAAACTAGCCGAACTCAACGCAATTGTACCCTTAGAAAACTGGCTCGACAAATCGCCCCGGAAAGCAGAAATCTACCCGGCCCTCTTCGAGTCAATGGAACTCGGCGGACACACTTGGTCAGTTCCCCTAGGCACAAATAACGTCGCCATATTTTACCGTCCCAGCTTATTTGCAGCAGCAGGAATCAAAAAAGTGCCGCAGAATTGGGCGGAATTAAAGCAAGTAGCCCGATCGCTCACGCGAGATACCAACGGAGACGGCCGCACAGACCAACACGGCATAGTGCTCCCCCTAGGCAAAGGAGAATGGACAGTATTTACCTGGCTGCCATTCATGTTCAGCGCAGGCGGCGAACTCAAAGGCGAAATACCTCAAAGTCCTGTACCGCAAATAGATAATCCCGGTTCTCACGCCGCCTTAGAATTGTGGAGCGACTTGTTAAAAGAAGGTTCAGCAATATTGTCAGCACCCGAACGCGGTTACGAACTCGACAATTTCATTGCCGGGAAAGTCGCCATGCAAATCACCGGGCCGTGGACGCTAGCACAGTTGCAGCAAAGCGCGATCGACTACGCAGCAATGCCTTTACCGCTCCTCAAACGCCCCGCAGCCGTCGTGGGGGGTGAAAACCTATTTTTAATGAAAACCTCGCCAGAACGAGAGCGAGCAGCCCTAGTATTCTTAGAATACGTTATAGGTGAAGAATTCCAAACAGCATGGGCATTGGGAACAGGTTATTTACCCATTAACTTAAAATCGAGACAGAGCCAAGCTTATCAAAGCTTTGTGGAAAAAAACCCTGTTTTGCAAGTATTTTTAGAACAAATGAACTCAGCCAGAGCGCGACCCATTATATCAGGTTACTCCCGCCTATCCGAAAACCTCGGTCGCGCCATAGAGGCAACCCTTCTCGGCCGCAACCCCCAAGACGCCCTTAAAGAATCTCAAGAGCGTTTGACACTAACCTTAGATATTGCAACAGCCAAAGAGAAATAGACAAGAAAAAATATTTTTGTTAGCTGTAAATTATCCGGTTTCACTGTATTCGATCGCCAGACTTGAAGCCTCAATTGATGGGTTAAAAATCTAGTGAAAATCACTACCGCCTGCACTTCTAATCAGAAACCGTGTTGTTTGCCCCAAACTTACCTAAACTCAGAGATTTTAGGTCGCTGTTATGGGTATTTTAGGTATTTTAGGTATTTTAGGTATTATTGAGCAGGGTGCAAGATGTTAGGGTGAATTGAGTTACGATCGCCCGACACAAAAAGACACCCGCTGTCGCTCGGTAATAAATTTTTAACAAAAACCAAAAATTTACAAACCAATTGCTTAGCCATTAGAGATATATTTACAAAAAAGCGATACTCCCGAAATTCATGGGCAGATTTGATCGAACAAAAAAACCGCTCCCTCAACGGCACCACAAAAATTTAGCTCACAAGCTTCTCCCAGTACCTACCACTCATGACCTACCATCACCTAATAGAAACATTTTCTCTACCCTGTGCCTGTCCCGTGCCACATCCTGAGATCCCAACAACCGTCCACCTTTTCCCTAAACGACAATGCAGACAAAGTTCCTTAACGCAATCAAAGGACATTCCTGGCGGTACTTCCTCGCAGTAGGCGCGATCGCCCTGGTATACTATGGGGCGTCGCAATTCGCCATTTCCACCCTCACCCTCAGTTCAGAAATTTACCCGATGTGGCCGGCAGCAGGAATTGCCCAAGTCGCCCTGCTGCTGTTTGGGCGGCAACTGTGGCCGGGAATCGCGATCGGAGGCTTCCTGTTTAGCATGAGCGTACCGTCGGCCAACATCGCCACGGCATTGATCTCGGCAGGCGCCAGAACCCTGCAAGCGTGGACGGGAACTTATCTACTCCAGGGCATTAACTTTAGCGCTAGGCTCGATCGGCTCAAAGACGTTTTAGGAATAGTCGGACTAGCAGCCTTGAGCTCTACCCTAATCAACTCCACCATCGGCAGCATCGTCGTCTGCCTGACCGGTTTATCTAGCTGGAGCGATTTTGGCACGATTTGGGGGACTTGGTGGGTAGGAGACGCAATGGGAATTTTGCTCGTCGCCCCGCTGCTGCTGACGTGGCAACAATTGCCCAAAGTCCCCACCCATCGCCAACAGATAGCTGAACGAGCGATTTGGCTGCTGCTGCTACTAGCAGTCGGCTGGCTCGTCTTTTGCTCCCGCACCCGCGCCGCCTACGCCCGCTATCCCCTCGAATACTTACCATTTCCCCTAGTAGTTTGGGCTGCCTTTCGATTCGGTCAGCGCTACACCGCCCTCTCCAACTTCATCCTCTGCGGCTTCGCCATCTGGGGTATTGCCCGAGGCAGCGGCCCCTTCCTCAAACACGCCAGCAGTATCCCCCAAGCACTGTTATCCCTGCAAGCCTTCATCGCCGTCATCGCCGTCACCGGCTTAGTCTTAGCTGCCACCGTCGCCGAACGTCACCAAGCAGAAGTCTCCCTGCGCGCCAGCGAAGCCAGCCTCGCTAACGCCCAACGCATCGCCCAGCTAGGCAACTGGGACTTAGACCGCAACGCCCAGCAATTGCGGTGGTCAGAGGAAATTTACCGCATCTTGGGACAGGAACCGGGAACTTTTGAACCCAGCCTGGAAGCCTTCTTGGAATACGTGCACCCTGAAGACAGAGAATTAGTCAAAAGCTCGATCGAAGCCGCTTTATTTCAGCAACAGCCTTACAGCATCGACTACAGGCTCATACTCCCCGACGGTAGCAACCGCACAGTCTACGAACAAGCCGCCGTCACCTCCCTCTACATCACCAGCACCGTCCAAGACATCACAGACAGAAAGCAAGCCGAAGCCGCCCTGCGTTCTTCAGAAGAAAGATTTTCCAAGGCCTTTCACGCCTCCCCAGTCGGGATCAGCATCTGCACCCTCACAGACGGATGCTTCCTCGATGCCAACGAAAGCTTTTTGCGCTCATTAGGCTGGCTGCGCCACGAATTTATGGGCCGCACTCCCAGCGACTTAGGAATGTTTGTCAATTCAGAAGACGGGGGGCGACTCACCCAGATTTTGCAATCACAAAATTCGATCAGCAACCAAGAAATCAAAATTCGCACCAAAGCCGGCGAAGTGCGCGACTGGCTGCTGTCAGTGGAACTCATCGACCTCGGCAGCACTCAGTGCGTTTTAATCATGACTACCGACATCACCGA
This sequence comes from Microcoleus sp. T3_D1, assembly GCF_036700405.1. Lineage (NCBI taxonomy): Bacteria > Bacillati > Cyanobacteriota > Cyanophyceae > Oscillatoriales > Microcoleaceae > Microcoleus > Microcoleus sp. T3_D1. Next base: position 7,558 of record NZ_JAUBOV010000006.1, on the reverse strand, counting down.
ACGCCTGCGTTCCGAAGAATTCCGCCGGGCTGCATTAGCCGCCGAAGCTGCAAATAGATCCAAAAGCATTTTTCTCGCCAATATGAGTCACGAACTCAGAACCCCCCTCAACGCCATCATCGGCTACAGCGAGATCCTGCAAGAAGACGCCCGAGACCTTGGTGCCGAAGAGTTCATAGACGACCTCCAGAGAATTAACACGGCCGGCAAGCACCTACTAGACCTGATTAAAGATATTCTCGACTTGACCAAAATTGAAGCAGGCCGCATAGACTTCCACCTCGAAACCTTCACCATTTCAACTCTGGTTGAGGAAGTAGTTGCCACGATCGCGCCGATGGCCGACAAAAATAGCAATATTGTAGAAATACAATGCCCCGATGATATTGGCTCGATGCAGACCGACTTGACTAAACTCCGGCAGTCTCTGCTCAACATCCTCAGCAATGCCGCGAAATTTACTTGCTCCGGCGCGATTACCTTCGCCGTTACCCGATCCGTCGAAACCCCCGCCGACTCTGCAAAGAAAGGCAAAAAACTTGGAGCGTATAGAGGAGGTGGCAAAGCTGAAAATAGCTTGTCTCTCTTATCTTCCGCTCAAGATTGGATCATTTTTACGGTCAAAGATACCGGCATTGGCATGAGTCCCGAACAGTTAGCCAAAATCTTTGAGCCTTTCACCCAAGCCGATTCCTCAACTACTAAGAAGTACGGCGGCACTGGTTTGGGGCTGACGATTACTAAGAAATTCTGCGAAATGATGGGCGGAGACATTACCGCATTCAGCGAGGTGGACAAAGGTTCTACCTTTACCATTCGGCTGCCAGCTATTTTCACCGACCTTTCGATCTCAACCGAAAAGTCTGACCAATAATATTTTTTTACAGTTATTTTCTATGCCTGTAAATTTTATTTGCCTCCGCACTTGGCTGATTATTTCGCTAGCAGATAGGGAGATTTTCCCCAGAATTTATCACATTATAAAGTAAGTTTTTTACGAGGTTTTTCTAATATAGAGTAATCTTAAATGAGTCGTATTTTTTTTACCCCACCCCAACCCTCCCCGAACCCGCTCGATCGGGAGTAATAAATTCACAAATGATGTAGGATTGCTATAGAGGTAGAAGATTAGGGCGGGTTAGATAACCCTAATTAATTTATGAGTAAATACGAAAAGTCCTGAAATCGTTTCGGCTGGCATGGGAATAATAATTTTTCCTGTCCAGTACCCGCGTCCGCGATCGTTTTTTGGGTCCCACCTAATTTTTGAGGGTAAGTTCACTTGATTAATACTCCGAACAGTTTTTATCGGGCCCAATGGCTGATTCTCGCTTGACTTCGATCGACTGTGGATAATTAAATCAATGTCGGCTCCACACCGGGATTGCATTTAATTCGACTTTTTTCTGATCCTTGCCCCGCGTAAGCTTATAGTATCGTTACCCAAAATTTCCTGAGTATTGACTCGATCAGATGATATTATTATTATTTTTGAGCCGGCTGCCGACATTCAGAAGATTGGTTTGTACACAACCCTTAAAAGTTATGAGAATTAATATAATTAGCCGAGTTGGAAAGATTTTGGAGAGCAGAGATGATCCCTCGGCTTCTCAATAAAACCTGTTAGAGATTTCGATCGCGTACTTGTCCCCTAACCGTATACCTACCTATATATATTATTAATTAAAAAGATATACTGTAGAAAGTTGCCTACAAAGCGCCAGAAAATATGCACCCCCACCTCCAGCGCCAACTCGAACAGCTCGGTTTAGTCGGCGAGTCTCCCCCTCCCACTGCTGAGCAGTGGCAGCTTTTATTAGAGCAGGTAAGTTGTAGCTATGACAAAGTTCAGAGTCAGCAAGAACTTCAGCAGCAGGATTGCTTGAACTCGGAGACGGTGCCGTTAAAGGATTTAGCCCACTCGCCGCAGTCCCCTCAAGACTCTCCAACAGCTTCAGAATTCGATCGACTGCGGGCGAGTGTCAACAGTTTGGGGGCGGGATTGTGTATCCTTGACGCGAAGGGCTGTGTAATCTCGGTGAATCCAGAGGCCGAACGCTTGCTGGGGTGGCGAGAGTCGGAACTTGCAGGCGTTTCTCTGCTAGAGCGCATCGGGAAGCAAAACAAAGGCCACAAATCCCCAGTTTTGACGGCTCCGAAACATTCGCCCAGCAAGACTGAAGATAGGCCGATCGCACCTACACTAGATTTACAACAGGCGATCGCTTCCAGTCAACCTTGCAACAACTGGGACGACGAGTTTTTGTGTCGCGACGGCAAGATTTTACCAGTTTCCTATTTTTTCCATCCCGCAGTTGAGGGAAGCGAAATATCAGTCTTGGTGTTTTTTGACATTTTTGACATTAGAGAACACAAGCAATCGCTCTCGATACTGCAAGCAGTTCTAAAATCTACCGATGCAGGAATTCTGGCCGTTGACATCAACGGCAATGTATGCAATTATAATCAGAAATTTCTAGAGCTGTGGGGTTTGTCCGCCAGCCAAGGAAAGTTGAGCCGATCGACCTTCGGCCCAGTCAAAAACACGATCGAAACAGGATTCCCATTCGACAGGGAACAATTAAAAGACCCGCAAGGATTTCTCCAAAACGTGCTCAAAGTGTCGGCAGATTCAGATACTCAAATCAGCGAATTATTAGAATTTAAAGACGGAAAAATTCTTGAATTAAATTCGTTGCCATCAAAAGTCGGAGCGAAAACAGTCGGTAGAGTCTGGATCTTTCGAGACGTTACCGAACTCAAAAAAGTAGAACAATCTTTGCAGTATCGAATAGAATTCGCTCAGTTGATTGCCCGTTTGTCAACCGATTTTATCAGCAAGCCCTTATCAGAAATAGATAAAAGCATCGATCGCACTCTAGAAGCGATCGCCACCTTGAGCGGGTTTGACCGCAGTTACATCTACCTGTTATCATTCGACAAAACCCGCGCCGACAAAACCTACGAGTGGTGCGGCGAAAGCATTCCGGCCGTCAAAAACAGCACCGACAAACCAATAGACATCGCACAAATCCCTTGGATTGCAGAAAAGCTCGATCGCGCCGAATGCCTTTATATTCCAGAAATCGGCGAACTCCCGCCCTCAGCAATCGCCGAAATTGCCTATTTTATCGGTCAAAATCCAGCCCAATTCCCGACAGACTCCCCATCCCAAACAGTCAATCAAACCGCAACCGCCTCAATACCTTCGAGTGGGACTTCCCTCAATAATTTAGAATCCCAAAAACCGCTAAAAAATAGCCAATCACTGATAATTATTCCCATAATTTCGAGTAAAAACCTAGTAGGATTTCTCGGATTCGAGGGCTTAAAGCAAACAGCAGGTCGAGCAACCGAAATATCCCCACAGCTAAAAATGGTAGGAGAAATGCTCGCCAATGCCCTAGAGCGCAAGCGAGCAGAAGCAGCCTTGAGACAATCCGAAACAAAATACCGCAGCATCTTTGAAAACGCAGTCGAAGGCATATTCCAGACCACCCCAGACGGGCGCTACCTCAGCGGCAATCGCGCACTAGCCGAGATTTACGGCTACGAATCCTGTGCCCAAATGCTAGCCGAACTCACAGATATCAACCGCCAACTTTACGTAGACCCGAATCGGCGCGCCGAGTTTATGGCCCAATTGCGCGCGCGCCACCAAGTGTCAAAATTTGAATCCCAAATATACCGCCGAGACGGCAGCACGATCTGGATTTCCGAAAACGCGCGCAGCATCTGCGACGAAAACGGCAGCGTTTTGTACTACGAAGGCACAGTCCAAGACATCACCGATCGCAAACAGGCAGAATCCGCCTTGCAGTCGGCCCTAGAAGCAGCCGAATCAGCCAACCGGGCAAAAAGCACATTTCTCGCCAACATGAGCCACGAACTTCGCACACCGCTCAATGCCATCATCGGCTACAGCGAAATGCTCCAAGAAGAAGCTGAAGAATTGGGTGATGAAGCTTTCGTCCCCGACCTCGAAAAAATCTGCAGCGCCGGCAAACACCTGCTGTCGATGATCGACGACATCCTAGATATCTCTAAAATTGAAGCAGGTCGAATGGATCTCTACTTAGAAACCTTCGACATCCATACCTTAATTGAAAGTGCTGTTGCCACGGCCAGGCCGCTGGTTGAGAAAAACGGTAATACCCTAGAAGTGTACTGTCCAGACAACCTCGACACCATGCACGCGGACATGACCAAAGTGCGGCAAGTGCTGCTTAACTTGCTCAGCAACGCTGCCAAGTTCACACAAAACGGGAGAATTGCGATCGGAGTGGAAAGAATTAAAAATGAACAATTAAAAATGAAAAATCAAGAGGAATCTTCCGAAATTTTAATTTCCAACTCCGAATTTTTAAGTTTCCGCGTCGCCGACACTGGCATCGGCATGACACAAGAGCAATTGGAGCGAGTTTTCCAACCTTTCACCCAAGCTGATGCCTCGACTACCCGCGAGTACGGTGGCACCGGTTTGGGACTAGCAATCAGCCAGCGCTTCTGTCAGATGATGGGCGGCAGCATTGAGGTCAGCAGCACCTCGGGTTCCGGCACCACTTTCACCGTGCTCTTGCCCAGCGCCATCAAACAGCCGGAAATCCCCAACAATGTCCACGACAGCACTAGCCCTCCCGACGCCCCCGCTGTCGGCACGGTGCTGGTAGTTGATGACGACCCGATATCGCGGGATTTAATCCAGCGCACCCTCAGTCGCCAAGGACTGCACGTAGAAGTCGCAGGCGGCGGCGAGCAAGCTCTCCGGCTCGCTAAGCAACTACGGCCAGACGCCATTACCCTGGATGTGATCATGCCCGGAATGGACGGCTGGGCGGTACTCTCAGCGCTGAAGGCAGATCCTGAGCTTGCCGAAATTCCCGTAATCCTGCTATCCTTTGTGGGCAACAAAAGCCTCGGCTTTGCATTGGGTGCCTCGGACTACCTCACCAAACCAGTGGACGGCAAACGGCTGGCTGCCTTGTTGAACAAGTACCGACGCGACCAAGACGACGTTGCAAGTAACAATTTGACCTGTCAAATTCTAATTGTGGAAGACGACGTTGCCACGCGCGAAATACTGCGATGCGTACTAGAAACACAAGGCTGGGAAGTAACGGAAGCTGACAGCGGACGCGCTGCTCTCGATCGGCTAAAAGTTGCTCGCCCGCACCTGATATTACTGGATTTGATGTTGCCAGAAATGGATGGTTTTGAGTTGATCGGGGAAATTCGCAAATCCCATTCGGGAGATCCTATACCGATTGTTGTGCTCACGGGGAAAAACTTGACACCGGCCGAAAGCCAGCAGCTAAACGGCTACGTCGAGCGGGTGCTACAAAAGGGAGTCTACAGTTGCGATACTTTGTTGCACGATGTTCGCTCTATAGTCAATGACAGGTTCGATCGCAGGTACGACTCGAAAGGCAAGGAGAACACCAATGGCTAAAATCCTGTTGGTCGAAGATAACGAAATGAACAGGGATATGCTTTCCCGGCGTCTGGCCCGCAAGGGACACGAGGTCTTTATTGCTGTTGACGGTGCTGAGGGAGTGTCGATGGCGCTCGCGAAGGTACCGGATTTGATTCTGATGGATATGAGTCTGCCAGTGCTCGACGGGTGGCAAGCAACGCAGCAAATTAAGGCGGCTTCTGAAACTAGCACGATTCCGGTGATTGCGCTGACGGCTCACGCAATGGCGGGCGATCGTGAAAAGTGTATTGCCGCCGGCTGCGACGACTACGACACCAAACCGGTCGAGTTTCCTCGACTTTTGGGTAAGATTGAACTGCTTCTAAAAAAGGCTATGACATGAAAGGTGACGAGGGCAGCGTGCTGGTTGTTGACGACAATGAGGTAAACCGCGATTTGCTGGCCCGCCGACTTCAGCGTCAAGGCCATGTGGTGACTGTTGCTGAAGATGGTCTCCAAGCTCTGGAAATGTTGCGAAGCCATCCTTTTGATTTGGTTCTCCTAGACATTATGATGCCGCAAATGAACGGCTATCAGGTGCTCGAAAGTCTGAAGGCGGACGAGAATTTGCGCTACATCCCGGTGATTATGATTTCGGCGGTGGACGATATCGACAGTATCGTCAGGTGTATAGAGTTGGGGGCGGAGGATTATCTTTCTAAACCGTTCAATCCGGTATTGCTCAAGGCTCGAATTAGCGCTTGTCTCGAAAAGAAGCGACTGCGGGATAAGGAACAGGCCTATTTACATGAGTTGGCCCAGGAAAAGGAAAAGTCCGAGCGTTTGCTGTTAAATATTTTACCGAAGGCGATCGCGCAGCGCCTGAAACAGGGGGAAATTACGATCGCAGACAGTTTCGCTGAGGTAACAGTGATGTTTGCCGATTTGGTCGGTTTTACTAAGCTTTCGGCTCATTTATCGCCGGCCCAATTGGTGGAGTTGCTCAACGAGATTTTTTCGGCTTTTGACGAGTTGGCCGAGCGCTACGGACTTGAGAAAATTAAGACGATCGGCGATGCTTATATGGTAGTTGGCGGTTTGCCGACGCCCAGCGACGACCACGCCGAGTCGATCGCGGAAATGGCGCTGGAAATTCAAGCAGCAATGACTAAGATCCGTACCAAGGGAGGTCAGCCGCTCAGCATCCGCATCGGCATCCACACAGGCCCGGTGGAAGCTGGGGTAATCGGTACTAAAAAATTTACTTACGATTTGTGGGGAGATACGGTAAATACAGCTTCCCGGATGGAATCTCAAGGCGTCCCCGGCAGCATTCAGGTGACAGTTGCTACCTACGAACGCTTGCGGGGTAAGTACGTTTTTGAGGAGCGCGGCATCATTCCAGTGAAGGGGAAAGGCGATATGATGACTTATCTGCTTGTGGCCCGAAACGCTTAATTAATCATTGGGCATTGGGCATCGGGTATCGGTAACTAATATCCACAGTCAACAGTCAACAGTCAACAGTCAACAAATCATCAAATGAGCGTAAATTCTAATCTCTTAATGTACGCCCAATGGGCGGGAATTCTGACAGTAGCTTTGGCTATTTTAACAGTTATAGCATTTATCTTCAAATGGGGTTTTCGCTTCCGATTGGTAGGAGTGACAAGCTTTATGGGAGTAATTGCTGCGAGTATATTCGGTCTGGGTTTGGGACTGTTTTCCCGTACAGAAATTCCGGGTGCGGTGCGCTATTCTTTAGTTTACGATACTGGCGGCGCTCAAACAGTAGTTACTGTGCCACCTACGATCACCGAATCGGAATTAGAAGCAACGATGCGGCAAGCGGCGGCGGATTTGTACTCTCCAGGGCGCTCTGGGCGCGGCAGAGACTACATGACCATCCGCGTTCGTACAGTGGTACATCCTGAACCGGGGCTGTCGCAGCCGCTGTTTTTGGGCGAGGTGAGGCGATCGCTCGCGACTCGTTATGATGACAAAATGGCGATCGAAATCTTCCCCGAAAAAGTTGCTATTCTGAAAAAATATCAAGCCTGATAAATCCTGTAGATACTGTCTTGACCTGTCAAGGGGTCGCGAGTAAATAATTGGGGTCGAAAGGCTTTTGGGACTTTAAAATCC
>NZ_JAUBOV010000121.1:0-14876 GCF_036700405.1 Microcoleus sp. T3_D1 | reverse complement strand
GATGGGCGTCCCGCCCGTCCTTTCTGGGCGGGCGGGACGCCCATCCCACAAGAAAAAAGGGAAATTATTTAATTGACTATCCTTAGATGTTAGCAGTAAAACCCCAGCTCGGCCGTCGGCAAGGCAACAGCCTGCTGTGTGTGCAAGGACGCGGGCTGGATCTGCAGCAGTCAAGATCGTGCTAATCAGTGGTAGGATCAGCAATCAAAAATGTATCGAAATGTAAAGTGCAGCGCCGCTCTAGGTTTTGAAAGCCATTTAGTTAAAAGATTGAGGTAAGTAGTTTTATGCCCGCGACCGTCCCCTTTGAACAGATTGACCGCATTGTTTGGAATCAGCACCAAGATCCATTTGAAGTGCTAGGCCCTCACGCGATCGAAGAAAATGGCAAAAAAGTCTGGGTCGTCCGAGCTTATCTGCCGAATGCGGATGCGGTATCGGTAGTTTTGCCGGAGGCCAGGGCCGAATACCCGATGAAATCAGATCATCACCCTCACTTTTTTGAATGTACGATCGACACCCCAGAACTAGCAAACTATCAATTGCGGGTCAAAGAAGGGGAACACGAGCGCTTCATATACGATCCCTACGCCTTTCGATCGCCCAAACTCACAGAATTCGACCAGCACCTATTCTCAGAAGGCAATCACCACCGGATTTATGAAAAACTCGGGGCGCACCTCACCGAAGTAGACGGCATCACAGGAGTATATTTTGCCGTTTGGGCCCCGAATGCTCGCAATGTTTCTGTTTTAGGAGATTTCAACTATTGGGACGGCCGCAAACATCAAATGCGGAAATCGCAAAACGGCATCTGGGAATTATTTATTCCGGGACTATCCGTGGGAACTTCCTACAAATACGAAGTGAAAAACCAAGACGGACATCCCTACGAAAAGTCCGATCCTTATGGTTTCCAGCAAGAAGTGCGGCCGAAAACAGCATCAATTGTCACCGACTTAAGCACCTACACTTGGCACGACAGCGCTTGGATCGAAAAGCGGCGGCACACAGACCCACTGACGCAGCCGGTTTCGGTTTACGAATGCCACATCGGTTCTTGGCTGCACGCCGCTACTGACGAACCCGCCGTGCTACCAAACGGGGAAATACAACCCGCCGTGCAGGTTTCGGAACTCAATCCTGGGGCGCGCTTTCTGACTTACCGGGAATTAGCCGATCGGCTGATACCCTACGTCAAAGATTTGGGATTCACCCACATCGAAATGCTGCCCATCGCCGAACATCCTTTCGACGGTTCTTGGGGCTATCAAGTCACCGGTTATTTCGCCCCAACCTCCCGCTACGGCACACCTGAAGATTTCATGTATTTTGTTGACCAGTGCCACGCCAACGGCATTGGCGTACTGGTGGACTGGGTACCGGGACATTTCCCCAAAGACGGCCACGGTTTGGCTTTCTTTGACGGAACTCACTTGTACGAACACGCCGACCCCCGCAAGGGCGAGCACAAAGAGTGGGGAACCCTAGTATTTAACTACGGCCGCAACGAAGTGCGGAATTTCCTAGTATCAAACGCTCTGTTCTGGTTTGACAAGTACCACATCGACGGGATTCGCGTAGATGCGGTGGCCTCGATGCTTTATTTGGATTACTGCCGCGAACCGGGAGAATGGCTGACCAACCAGTACGGGGGCCGGGAAAATATCGAGGCTGCAGATTTTCTGCGTCAGGCGAATCACGTCATTTTTAGCTATTTCCCAGGGGCGCTGTCGATCGCCGAAGAATCTACCTCTTGGCCGATGGTATCTTGGCCGACCTATGTAGGCGGTTTGGGTTTCAACCTGAAGTGGAACATGGGTTGGATGCACGATATGCTCGACTATTACCACATGGACCCGTGGTTCCGCCAGTTCCACCAGAACAACATAACTTTCAGTATGTGGTACAACCACAGCGAGAATTTCATGCTGGCTTTGTCCCACGATGAAGTAGTGCACGGCAAAGCCCACATCATCGGGAAAATGCCAGGGGACGAATGGCAAAAGTTTGCAAACGTGCGGTGTTTGTTTACTTTTATGTTTGCTCATCCCGGCAAGAAAACGATCTTTATGGGGATGGAGTTCGGCCAGTGGCACGAGTGGAACGTTTGGGGGGATTTGCAGTGGCAGTTGCTGCAATTCGAGCCGCACCAAAAGTTGAAGCTGTTTTTTAAAGATTTGAACAATTTGTACCGCAGCGAAACGGCACTTTACAGTCAAGATTTTGCTGAGGATGGGTTTGAGTGGATTGATTGCAGCGACAATCGACACAGTGTCGTGGCATTTGTGCGCCGAGAGAAGGATGGCGACGAGTTTGTGGTGACGGTGTGCAATTTTACGCCGCAGCCCCACTCTCACTATCGCGTAGGAGTACCGGAACCAGGTTTCTATACGGAGTTGTTTAACAGCGATGCGCGGGAATACGGCGGTAGCAATATGGGGAATTTGGGGGGCAAGTGGACTGAGGAGTGGTGGTTCCACAACAGTGCTTATTCGATCGACTTGTGTTTGCCACCTTTGGGGGTGTTGATCTTAAAGCTCGATCGGGCAAAAACCACAGCAAAATCTCAACAGTTTTAAGTTGTGAGTCGTGAGAGTTTTGAGTTAAGAAGAATCAAAACTCTATTAAACCTAAAAATTTGAGGGTATTCAGAAACCCGGTTTTTTGGACAAACCGGGTTTTTTCTGTTTTGTTGTTGCGAAAAAAGGAAGTTCTGCAACGGATTCGCTTTCTTGGGATTTAAGGAGTTTAGGATCGCGAATTAAATAACTTACAATTTTAATTGTTATTGTGGGATGGGCGTCCCGCCCGTCCAAAAAGGACGGGCGGGACGCCCATCCCACAAACTTGTGGAAGTTATTTAATTCTCATTCCTTAATATTAATTCCGGTTGCACCGGAATGATTTAACCGCAGAGTACGCAGAGTTCACAGAGGAAGAGAAGAGAGAGATGAATAATTTCGGTGCACACCGAAAGGATATAATACCACTTCTAAATACTTAGGCTACCCCTCGAGTTCGATCGGCGGGGAACTGCGACGGTACAAGTTCCAAATACTACCGCTAGGCGAGCGTACCTCTTACCAATTTTTAATTTCGAGTATCGGAAGCGCCAAGATTATAAGAAACTTTTGACGGCTCAACTGTTACTACTTCCGAAAGAGATTGTTCGGCCACTACCTCTAACTTGGGCAGTGGTAGATGCTTCATTTCCCAAACTTTCAGCAAAATTAGATATTCATAAAAAGCTTGCAGCGTGCACCAAGCCAATCCCGCTTGGCCGTCAAGAAATCCGCCCAGTAAAATATACATATAGAAAAAGCGCACCACAGGCCGCAAAGGCAAGCGCAAAGAAAAATCTTTCAAAGCGCGGCGCCTTTCCACCTCCGACGCGCCAAACAATAAACCCCACCAATTTACTTGACCCGCTTCTAATTGGCGGAGAGTTTCAGCAGCCTCGTCAGTCGAGTAGCGGTTGTGCTTTTCAATCCAGCGGGAAAGACCTTTGCTGCAAGTATAGTGAGGGTAGGTTTCCTTCAAAAAGTGAGTAGGCCCGTTGCAGACTTCCCGTTCAGTGTGACCGTAGTCAGTAAACCACACTCGGTCTTTGCGAAAGAGACGCATTTGATAGCGGGGATATTGAGTGCTGCGGCGAATCCAGCGCTCCATAAATATTACTTTTTCAGCTACGTAATAGCCGATATATTCTTGAGTTTCGATCGCCTTTAAGCATTCAGCAAACAGTGCAGGCGTCATCCGCTCGTCAGCTTCGAGGATGTAAACCCATTCGTACTTGCACGGGACTTCTTGGAGCATCCAAGTCCGCTGGCGTCCGTGAGTTTCAAAGCGGTGCTGCACTGTTTGCACGGCATAGTTCTGAACAATCTCAAGGGTGCGATCGGTGCTGAAAGAATCAACTACAATAATATCGTCACAAAGCAGTGCCGATTCAATGCAAGCGGCGATATCAATCTCTTCGTTGTAAGTCAGAATATAAATTGAGAACATTCCCAGCTTTGAGTAAGGGCCAACTATTGGGTAAACAAACTATTTCTCAGGGATGTCTCGACCAGCGGGTTCCCTGCCAGCGCCGGTCAATTTTTGCGGCGGCCGAACCGCAGAATTCCCATACTTCTCAATCCCGTCCAACCAACAGTAATGTAGCCTATCGCTAACAATAAACTGTTGATTCCCGTCTGCAAACTCGAATTTCTCGATCGAGTTCTTAACTCTTTCTCTTTTTGTTGCTTGCGGGTGCGAATCTCGTTGCGAGCTTGAGTGGGAAGTGATTGAGCTTGCTGTTCCAGGAACTTGTCGAGGGCTTTCGGGTCATTTTTCGACTCCTCAAGCACAGCTTTCAATTCCTTGGGAACCTCTGGACTCTTGAGTGCTTGTTGCAGCTTCCCGTCGTCTTCCAGCAGCGCCCCTATCTGGCTGCGACGCTGGCTTTTGAGCTGGTCTACCTGAGCTTTAAATTGAGGGCTTTTAAGTTGTGCCTCAAGTTGACCTTCCGCTTGTCCCGCTTCTTGATCCACTTGAGCCAGAGCATCCTTGAGTTCCAAACGAGTATTGTTGAGGTGAACGGGAACCAGAGATAGGTAAACTAGACCTAACAAGCTGGAAATCAACAGCGCCCAGAATCGCAAGTCCAGCCAAACGTTGCGTCGCTCAATAGAGACTCCACTGCTGCTGTCAACCCAAAAGCCCGTCATCAGCAGGGCGATTCCGATCAAAGGAATAATGCCCCTGTCAACTATCTGAATTGCTGCGGCAAGCTGCCAGCCTCGATTGAGAAAGTCCGAAGTTTCTCCCGGCAGCGACAGAACAATGCACTGAAGCAAAGCAGAGAGAATCAAGATAATCCCGACTACTTTTAGAGTTCGAGCAGCTACTGAAGAAAATTGACGGCTATTACTTGCTTTCATAATTCGTGTTAGATAATTCTACACCGTTAGATTCAAGGGGGTAGTTGAGTGGATTTTGTTGAACGAGTTAAGCTATTTTCCACCAAAATAGCTGCTTGGGGTACCGAACTCGACTTTCCTCTGGGTGTTCACAGGCTGCGGTTGCGACCCAAAAGGTCGAGTTTCTGCACAGCTATGCAGAGTTGGACACAGGAGGCTGTACGCTTCTGGGGTAGCTGTAAAGCTTGGTCAAGATAGCGCCCAGAAACTGCAGCAAGCAACTGCTGGCTTCTTCTATAGTCTGAGGAATCCAGCGTCAAGATGAGCTCTGCACGCTTGGGTTCCTGGCTTTAACTAGCTTTCGCTCGCGCGGCGGTGTCAGAAATAATAGACACAGGAGGAGCGCGTTTCGTAGGGTTTCACCCCCTAGGGCTCTCACTCCCCGATCGCCTGCCCGATGCGGTGGAACTCTCATCCCTTGTCTTATAGTAATTGATATAAGAGAGGGCGGGAATAAATAATTGTTTACCAACCTTTTTAACATCCAATTACCAACAGCAGGATACGGCAGTCACAAATACACGAATAGCGGTTTTTTACTGGGAATTCGGTTTACCATATCAGCTTCGTCGCAGGTAATTTTTACTTATACCTTCTTCCTTAAGAGTCACAAATTACTAATCCCTATTTAGTCATGGGCAACTATTAATTATTGCCAGGTAGAAGGATTTATTATTCAATGTTAAAAGTGCAAACCTTCAGATTTTTTGGTAGGATAATTTTGCTCGCTGTTCAAATTTGGTGGTAAGGACTGCAATGATTTCTAATGTTTACACGTTGAAAGAAGTTGAAAGATCGATCGCATCCGATCCGGACAAGTGGCGTCCGATCGTGTTTACTAACGGGTGCTTCGATATCCTGCACTGCGGTCACGTCCGCTATTTGCAGGCGGCAAAAAATTTGGGGCGATCGCTCGTGGTGGGATTGAATAGCGACGCCAGCGTGCAAGCTATCAAACCGCAGCAGCCGGGATTGCCACCCCGCCCGATCGTACCGGAAAATCAGCGAGCCGAAGTGTTAGCAGCCCTCAAACCAGTAGACGCCGTAGTAATTTTTTCCGAAATTACAGCAACTAAACTGATAAATATCCTGAAGCCGGATATATACGTTAAAGGAGGCGACTATCAACTCGAAACTCTGCCGGAAGCACCGGCCGTTATCGCCGGAGGTGGCAAGATTTCCTTAATCGAAATAGAAGTTCCGAGTTCTACCAGTGCGATCGTCAAACGCATTTTACAATTAGGTACTTAACCCTCGATCGCAAACAGCAAACAGTGAGCTAAACTCAGAAGTTGCCCCATCAAAAAACACGCTTGGTGCGATAGCTCGTACAACTTCATCCCAATTGCTAAGCAGGAGATAATTTTAATGGAACTCACAAGCAATAACACGATCGCGGAAATCCTACAAAGACACAAAGCAGAGTTACTAGCAGACTGGCTCAAAGAACTGCAAAATACCGGGCTGCGGCGGGACGACTTGATGAGAGCCAAAGAATTGCGCTCCGAGTGTCAAGAGTTCCTGCAATTGCTCCACATTGCAGTCGGGCACGGTAACTTTAGCGACATCCAGACACCCGAATGGGAAAATATGCGGCTGTTGCTAGCAGAAGTTTCGCGATCGCGCGTTCAGAGAGGCTTTACTCCCTCAGAGATAGCGAGTTTCATTTTATGCTTCAAAAAGCCATTGTTCGATCGGCTTTGTCACGAACTGACAGAAAACCGCGACGCACTTGTCGAACAACTTTGGCTTTCCACCAGTTTATTAGACCAGCTTGGCCTTTGGGTGACAGAAATTTTTCTCAAAGCTCGCGAAGAAGTCATCGAACGCCAGCAGCAAGAAATGCTCGAATTGTCAACACCCGTAGTCAAACTTTGGCAAGGCATTCTCGCTTTACCCATGATCGGGACTCTCGACAGTGCCCGCACTCAAATAGTAATGGAAACTCTGTTGCAGGAAATCATGGAAAGCGGCTCAGAATTTGCGATTTTAGACATTACAGGCGTGCCGACTGTTGACACTTTAGTTGCTCAACATTTATTAAAAACTGTAGCAGCCGCCCGTTTAATGGGTACTGAGTGCATCATCAGTGGCATTCGCCCGCAAATAGCTCAAACCATAGTTCACTTGGGAGTTGACTTGCAGGATATTCTCACAAAAGCTACTTTAGCAGATGCTTTTAAAGTCGCTTTGCAGCGCCAAGGTTTAACTATAAAAAATATTAAAGAGGAAAAATAAACATATTGCAGTCTGAGATGAAAATTTTAGTAAAGCTTAACACATAGGTGAATTTGTGGAACGAATACCGATCCTTCAAATGGGAGAATTTTTGCTAGTAACAATTCAAGTAGATATGCACGATCGCTTAGCAATGACGCTGCAAGATGACCTAACGAACCGCATCGTGAAAACAGGCGTCAAAGGTGTGTTGATAGAAATTTCTTCTCTAGAAATTGTTGATTCCTTTATCGGTCGCATTATCAACAATATCGCTAGTATGTCACGAATTTTAGATGCGGAAACAGTTGTGGTCGGGATGCAGCCAGCCGTTGCTATTACGCTCGTTGAGTTGGGGCTTTCCCTGACAGGAGTTCGCACAGCTTTAAGCGTTGAAAAGGGCATGATTTTGTTAAGAAAATCCTTGGGGTTTTCTGTTGACAAGGAAGATTTATGGTCCCCTGACTGAGGCACAGGCAGTCAAGAAACCTAGTTTGTTTGTAGATACCTTGTTGACAAACCGAAGATTTCTTAGGACAGGGCTTACGCACTCAAGGGGGTTAAATCAAAGGTTTGAGATTCCTTCACTATGTTCTCTTTTGAGAGAAAATCGTAGTAAGTGCGTAAGTCCTATTAGGAGAAACTAAGTTGTTGAGGGTAAGTCCTATATGTTGTGGAGAAGTTCTATTTTGGTACAGTAGCCGCCATGTCAAAACGTGAGACACTAGAAATCCGATCGTCATCCGATATAGTCCACGTCCGACAGCAAGTGCGAAGTTGGGCTGTAGCAATGGGATTCGGTTTATTAGACCAAACGAAAATCGTTACCGCAGCCAGCGAACTCGCCCGCAATACTGTAGAGTACGGCAAAGGGGGAACTGTAACTCTCGAAACGCTCCAATTAGGAACCCGCAAAGGGCTGAAGCTGATATTTGAAGACAAGGGCCCGGGAATTCCAGACATCGAATTGGCTATGACTGACGGTTATACTTCTAATCACGGTTTGGGTTTGGGGCTCAGTGGTTCCAAGCGGTTGATGCACGAATTTGAGATTGTTTCCAAAGTGGGTAAGGGGACTAAAATTGCGATCGTCCGCTGGCGATGAGGAGTAAGGAGAGTGGGAGATTGGGAGAGAGTGGGGTCGCGCGCGCTACAAATGACTAATGAGAAACCGGGTTTCTATGAGTTTTGGGTTGGGTAACGAGAAATCTCAGTAGAAACCCGGTTTCTGAGGTCGATCGCGCGATCGCCATCCCCTCGCTAACTAAACTAATGACTAATGACTAATGACTAATGACTAATGACTAATGACTAATGACTAATGACTAATGACTAATGACTAATGACTAAGAACTAATGACTAATGACTAAGAACTAATGACTTTTTAAATGCGCGCCAGCTTAAGATGAGAACTACAAAATAATGATAGATGCCGTAGCCCTGCCCGTAACAGAAGAAAGTCAAGTGGGAGAAGCGCGCCGAATTGCAGTCGCCCTAGCGACCGAAGTCGGATTTAACGAGACCGATCGCGGTAAAGTGGCAATTGTTACCACGGAAGCCGCAAAAAACCTGGTCAAGCACGCCCGCGAAGGAGAACTTTTGCTGCGAACATTAAAAACAGCGGCAGGATATAGCATTGAAATAGTAGCGCTAGACCGCGGCGAAGGAATGGCAAATGTCGCGCTGTGTCTGCGGGACGGTTTTTCTACAGCGGGAAGCCCTGGAACTGGACTGGGGGCAATTAAACGCCTCTCTAGTTTTTTTGATATTCATTCTGTACCAAAACTGGGGACAGCTTTATTAGCGCGGCTGGAACCGACCCAAAATAGCCGGGAAGCATCCCAAAACAGCAATTACTTGGAATTTGGGGTCGTCCACTTGCCAAAAGCAGGAGAGCAAATTTGCGGCGATTCCTGGGCGGCGGAAAATCACCTTGACAAACACCTGATCTTAGTTGCAGACGGGCTCGGCTACGGGGATTTGGCCCAGGAAGCCTCTGGCGAAGCAGTGCGGGTATTTGAGGAAAACGCCAAACTCGCGCCGAAAGCAATTTTAGAGAAAGCGCACGCTGCTTTAAAAAATACCAGAGGAGCGGCTGCGGCGATCGCCCAAATCGATCGTACCCAACAAACAGTTTGTTTTGCCGGAATTGGCAACATCAGCGGTGTAGTTGTCACAGATAACCAAAGCCGCAGCATGGTTTCCTACAACGGCACAGTTGGACATATGATGCGAAAAGTAGCAGAATTTGTTTATCCTTGGTCGCAGCAGTCCCTACTCATCATGCACTCCGACGGTTTGGCGGCGCAGTGGAATTTAAACCGCTACCCGGGTTTAGCCTCCAGACATCCTGCTTTAATCGCAGCCGTGCTCTACCGGGATTTCAAACGCACTCGCGATGACATGACAGTTATAGTAGCCAAGGTGAGAGAAGCAGCGTGAGTTACCCAATCCTGACGACGGAAGTCCGCTTTGAACAAGACATCGTACAAGTACGCCAAAGAGCTCGCCAAATTGCTAAAGGGCTGGGATTTGATTCCCAAGTACAAACTCGCATCGCCACAGCAGTTTCCGAAATTGCCCGCAATGCTTTCAAATATGCAGGCGGTGGCAAAGTAGAATTCATTGTGGAAGGGGAATCGCCCCAAGTTTTTCGGACTCGGATTTCCGACACGGGGCCGGGAATTGCTGATTTACCGGCTGTGTTGAGTCCCAATTTTCGATCGCAAACCGGCGCGGGACTCGGTTTAGCAGCAGCGAAACGGTTGATGGACGAAGTGCAAATCGACTCTCGGCCCGATCGCGGAACGGCTGTACAATTAATTAAACAGTTTTCCAAACATATGCCTGCGCTGAGTGCGATCGAACTAAATCAATTAGTTGACAAACTAGCGCGCCAAATTCCCGAAGATCCCTATGCCGAAATTCAGCAGCAAAATCAAGAATTACTACGCACTTTAGACGAACTCCGCCAGCGTCAAGAAGAACTCGTACAATTAAATCAACAACTAGAAGATACCAATCGCGGAGTCCTGGCACTTTACGCTGAATTGAACGATAAAGCCGAATCTCTCCGGCGCGCCAGCGAACTCAAAACCAGCTTTCTCTCCAATATGAGCCACGAGTTTCGCACTCCGCTAACGGCAATTATGAGCCTTTCCGAAATATTGTTAAATCGCCTCGACGGAGAACTTTCAGCCGAACAGGACAAGCAAGTAAATTACATTTACAAATCCGCCGAGTCTCTCGCAGAACTTGTCAACGACTCGTTAGATTTAGCCAAAGTGGAAGCCGGAAAACTAACTGTTCGCTTGGCTGATTTTGAAGTCGAAGATTTGTTCAGCGCCCTGCGAGGAATGATGCGCCCCCTGCTTCCCCAAAACTCTGCCGTTTCTATAATTTTTGAAGATCCTCTCGAACTTCCAATCCTCACAACCGACGAGGGAAAAGTTTCTCAGATTTTGCGAAATCTGATTTCTAATGCCCTCAAATTTACCGAAGCAGGTGAAGTTCGAGTTGCTGCGGAAATAGGAAAGGAGGGAACAGTTACTTTTTCAGTAGCAGATACGGGCATCGGCATTCCTCCAGCCGACCAAAGGCGGATTTTTGAAGAATTTGTCCAACTCGAAAACCCCTTGCAGAAGGGGGTAAAAGGCACTGGATTGGGATTGTCTCTGTGCCAAAAACTGGCGGAATTTCTAGGGGGAAGTATTGAAATCACCAGTTCACCCGGAGTGGGTTCGACTTTTTTTGTGACACTGCCGATTCTGTATCCGGGAGAGGAAGAAAACCCTTTGGAAATGTCCGCTGCTAAGACAGATGAAGTACCGCTGACCAGCGCAAATTCTCGTAGCTTGCGGGGTTCCGGGCGATCGCCAGCGGCGGATTCAGCAGCCAAAGTTTTGATTGAGGAGGATGAAGATAGTTTTTCGGTATTTGCTGAAAAACTTGCTGGCAGAAATTCATTGTACTGCGATATAGGTCGCCGACGGCGCTGAAGGTTGGGGTTCGGCTGTTTTTTGCCGAACCCAATTTTTATGGACATTATGATGCCGGGTATGACTGAATTTGACGTTTTGGAAGGGGTGAAATGCGATCGAACTACTTGTCAAATACCTGCTATCGTGATGAATTCAAAACATTTTGGGTTACATCACTTTTTTGCTGTGCGGGATGCTAGGAATGCACGATGAAAAATATTATTGCGATGCGAAGGGAAACGATATCAGGAATTGTAGCTGTTGAGAACTGAAGTCCGATGCTGCCAACCTAATTATATTTTTTTCATCGAATTTTATATTGTTCGTAAGAGAGTTAATTTATAGCAGGCAAGATTTATTTAATTTGCAACAGCATTTAACCTTTGTGCTGTAAAATGTAGCAGTTCTCAGTTGCCGACTATACAGTAGGGACTTACCGAGGGCATATTTTCGTGTGGGCGATCGGCTAAAATCCATGATAAATCTCGTTCTTAGCAAAGTCTCGATTAATAGACCTCTTGCAAAAATAATTAGGACGGGCTCTGGGGCCCATCCCACAAGAAAAAATAACTCTTGTGGGATGGGGCCCAGAGCCCGTCCCATCAATTGAGGAAAAGGATTTTTGCAAGAGGTCTAATAAAAATAATGCAACAGTAGGCCCGTAATCCAAACCCATACAAAATAAGCCATTCCCAATTCTAAAATCTAAAATCTAAAATCCAAAATCTAAAATGGTATGACTTTCATCTCCCTTCAATATGCCCTGTTTCTGTTAGTTTTGTTCGCGGCTTACTGGTTGGTTCCGCTGCGGTGGTGGCGGCTGTTCATCATGTTGGCGGGTAGTTTAATTTTTTACGCTTCGCTGCAAATTTGGTACATTCCTCTGCTGTTAGTCGGTGCTTTGTTTAATTACTGCTTGGCGATGGCGATTGGGGAACCTCTGGATTGGCGGATTGCTAATGAATCTTGGAACCGCCGCCGTTTGTTGCTGCTGTGGATAGGAATCTGCCTGAATGTGTTGCTGCTTCTGGGCTTTAAGTATGTGCCTTTTTTATTGAGTTCGATCGGCACTTTGTTCAATTGGCCTGTAGCTATCGACGGGGCTGACTGGGTGAAAAGTCACGTCATCGCACCCCTGGGATTGAGTTTCTTTTGCTTTGAGTGCATTGCTTATTTGATTGACGTGTACCGAGGCGCGCCTGCTGCTACTTCGCTGCTGCACTTTGCTGCTTACAAGTTGTTTTTTCCCAAACTGATTTCCGGCCCGATTACTCGGTATCACAACTTGATATATCAACTGAAAACCCAGCAATTTCCGACGCCCGATCGCATTTCTGAGGGACTTTGGACGATCGCCTTTGGTGCAGTAAAAAAAGGTCTTTTCGCAGATAACTTGGGAATTTATGTCGATTTAAGCTTTACCAACTTGCAGCGGGCGGGTAGCGAGGATTTGTGGCTGGCGATTTTTGCTTACGGGCTGCAACTTTATCTCGATTTTAGTGGCTATGTTGACATGGCGCGCGGTACTGCTTTGCTGCTGGGTTGGTATTTGCCACCAAATTTTGATTTTCCTTATTTTAGTGCCAGCATAGCTGATTTTTGGCGACGCTGGCACATGACTTTAGGCGATTGGCTACGCAATTATTTGTATTTTCCTTTGGGCGGTTCGCGAGTCGGTTTGTGGCGCACTTGTCTGAATTTGTCGATCGTCATGTTAATTGCGGGAATTTGGCACGGGGCGGCTTGGGGATTTATTGTGTGGGGGGGTTTACACGGTTTAGCTTTGGCTGTTCACAGGCTGACTGATGTGCTGTTTAAGCGGTTGCGGATCGAGTTTTTGTGGGAAAATCCGATCGGGATTGCGATCGGTTGGCTGTTGACTCAGGCGATGGTTTTTAGTAGTTGGATATTTTTCCGCCTTCCCGATGTAAAGGATTCTGGATGGGCGATTTCGCATTTGTGGGGACACACTGCTGACGTGCAGTTTGCTGAGAAAGTTTATGTAGAAGCTTTGGGTTTAGATAGAGTGAGTTTAGCTTGGATGTTGGCTGCTTTGGCTGTGGCGATGCTGGGGAATTATGCGTTGAGTCGGGGTTTGAAATTGGAGTTAAATTGGCCGATGAAATTGGTGTTAGTGCCGCTTTGTTTGTATGCGGTTTGGCTGTTGGCTCCTAAAGGCGGTTTGCCTTATATTTATTTTGATTTTTAGGGTATTATTTAATTCGCCTTCTGAACAGGCAAGATGCCTGTTCCACAAGAAAATCTACTCTTTGTGGAACAGGCATCTTGCCTGTTCTTGAGAATGGTGCAAGATGTCAGTCGAAGTGATTACCCGCTACCTATTAGTGTCAACTTAAGCTTTGAGTCCGTCAGTCCTCCCGCTCACCCAACAGTCCGCCAGGGAATGAATTCCCTGTCTCATAGCGAAAGTCCTCTCAAAGAGGACTGAAGAACTCATTAGTCCTCTTGCAAAAATAACTAGGACGGGCTCTTCGGCCCATCCCACAAGAGTTATTTTTTCTTGTGGGATGGGCCGAAGAGCCCGTCCAATAAATTTATGAAAAGGACTTTTGCAAGAGGTC
The DNA here is from genome assembly GCF_036700405.1 of Microcoleus sp. T3_D1. Classification (NCBI taxonomy): domain Bacteria; kingdom Bacillati; phylum Cyanobacteriota; class Cyanophyceae; order Oscillatoriales; family Microcoleaceae; genus Microcoleus; species Microcoleus sp. T3_D1. The sequence continues at coordinate 1,129 of NZ_JAUBOV010000121.1, read as the reverse complement.
TATTAGTCCTCATAGCGAGGAATTTCGCTTTGAGGCTCTTTTTTCAACCGCTGCCGGACTGAGGGTTTAACATTAAGTTGACACCAAGGCCGGCTACCCTACAAATCACAGTCAACAGTCAACAGTCAACAATCAACAGTCAACAGTCAACAGTCAACAATCATCTCGATCCTGCACCCTACAACTGATAAGAACACCAGTCGCTCCAGCTACCGACATAAAGTTTAGCATCGGGAATCCCAGCGATTTCTAAAGACAGTAAATTAACGCAAGCCGTTACCCCAGAACCGCAATAAACGATGATTTCTTCCGCTTTTTCTAATTCCGTCCATCGGTGTTTTTGTTCCGAGGTCGATCGCACTTTTCCAGTTTCATCCGTCACTCCTTGCCAAGGATAGTTAACCGCACCCGGAATGTGACCTGCAATGGGGTCGATCGGCTCCCGCAAACCTTCATATCTCTCGCTTTCTCGCGAATCAACCAAAACCTTCCCCGGCAAGTCTTTACGCTCTTTTACCGCCTCAATATCTACCGCCAAATCCGGCTGCAAGTGAGCAACAAATTTACCCTCGCGGGGGTCGGGCAAAGTATTTGTTACCGGATAGCCCGCCGCTTTCCAGCCGCTGAAACCGCCGTCTAACAAAGCGACTTTGCTGTGTCCCATATATCGCAGCAGCCACCACAAACGAGCGGCAAAAGCCAGCCGCGAATCGTCATAGGCGACGACTAAAGTTTCTGGTGAATTAATGCCGATCGCGCTCAATTTCTCAGCTAATTCTTCAATATTTGGCAGCGGATGTCTACCGCCGTGTTTGCCCACTGAACTCGCGAGATCGCGGTTTAAATCTAAATAGAAAGCTCCGGGAATGTGACTTTCTTGATATTGTTTTTGTCCCAATTCAGGGTCGGCAAGAGAAAAACGACAGTCAATGATTACAACTTGCGGATTGTCGGTATTGGTGGCCAACCATTCAGGAGAAACGATTAAAGTGTTGTCAGTCATAATTCTTCACATCAATATTTTAACATTTATCGGGAAGGAGCTTTTTTCTCCAGGGTAAGAGCATCTCAATTAGGCTTGACACAAGGACTCAGAAGAATCTAATGTAGGGTCAAGAAAACAAGAAAA
>NZ_JAUBOV010000120.1:0-15202 GCF_036700405.1 Microcoleus sp. T3_D1 | reverse complement strand
TGATTGTCGGTATGATCGAATCAATGACGTGGCGATCGGCTAGCTCACTCTTTTAAGATACAAGGGGCGGGTTTCACAAACAATCACAGCCAACAAAGAACAATCTCTCAAACCCGCCCCCACCCAGATTAATGCGAGTTATTTATCGTGAAGGTAGAGTATTTATTTTGATAGTTAGGATGAAAACCAGCTATTATAGTCATCAGTCTGGTGTCTGTTGTTAGTAACAATTCCCAATTACCAATTGCCAATTATCAATGAATCAATATTTTGCTACTGTTGCGCGCGGTTTAGAAACAATTGCCGCCCAAGAATTAGAACGTTTAGGGGCTCAGGATGTCAAGCCAGATTTTACTGGGGTTTACTTTGCGGGCGATCGCGCTTTATTATACCGCGTCAATCTTTGGTCGAGAACTATTTTTCGAGTGCTAATGCCGATCGCCGAATTCCGGTGTTACAACTCGGATATGCTCTACCGCGAAGTGCAGAAAATCCCTTGGGACGAATACTTATATCCCGAAAATACTTTAGCAGTAAACTGCACCGGCGGCAACGAAAAGTTGAACCACACTCACTTTACAGCTTTGCAGGTCAAAAATGCGATCGCCGACCAACAGCGCCTTCAATTTAACAAGCGTTCTAATGTCGATGTAGAGCATCCCGATTTGCAAATTAACCTTCACATTCATCAAGATAGAGCTATTTTAAGTTTAGACAGTTCTGGCGGCAGTTTGCACCGCCGGGGATATCGACCGGCGATGGGGCTTGCTCCCCTCAAAGAAACCCTAGCTGCGGCTTTGTTGGAGATGGCAGAATGGACGCCAGATTTGCCGTTTTTAGACCCGATGTGCGGTTCGGGAACTTTGCCTTTGGAAGCGACGTTAAAGGGCTTGAATATTGCACCGGGATTGTTTCGAGAAAAGTTTGGATTTATGAGTTGGCGGGATTTTGACGAACCTTTGTGGGATAAATTGTGGGCCGAAGCGGAAAATAGTGAGTTACCGGAACTGAAAGAGGTGATTGCAGGGTGCGATCGCGATTCCGATATGTTAACTCAAGCTCGCACGAACGCGCAGCAAGCTGGTATTTCCGGTAAGATTCAGTTTGCTCAAACCGAGTTATCTCAGTTGGAAGCCCCCGCAGACAGAGGCGTTTTGATTTGCAATCCTCCCTACGGAGAGCGCCTGGGAGATGCTAGCGAATTGGGAGATTTGTACAAGATGTTGGGGGATATTTTCAAGAATCGTTTTAAAGGTTGGAATGCGTTTATTTTGACTGGAAATAAGGAGTTGGGGAAAAAGGTTGGACTCAGAACATCGCGGCGAATTCCTGTTTTCAATGGCTCGATTCCGTGTACTTTGCTCAAGTATGAACTGTATTAGGGGAGGGGAGCGGGAAAAAATCAGAGGTACTAATAGTAAAGGAAAAAAAGAATATATGCCGAATAGAATGGCTCAACAATAATCAAATTAAAATACTAATTTTACATTTGAATATATTGTTTTCTTACCTTTAATATGCTGTCAGGTAAATTAACCACAATACTTGTAGGGGCGGGTTTCACAAACAATCTGTAATTCACATCCATAATATCTATAAACCCGCCCCGCCCGATCGACAGAATTTCATTACGGGCAATTCAAGGGAAATGACATAACATTTACACCGGCAACAAAGAAACGTGAGCGGAAACAATCTTCCACCCTTGAGGAAACTTGCGCCACATCTGACTTTGCCGCCCCAGCCGCACCACTCCATCCATTACACGGCGAAATTCCAGCGTCACAGCCGCCGTGTCTGCATCGAATGTCACGACTTTGAGGTTGAACATTTCTCGATCGACATTTACAGGCGATCGTCCTTTGCGAAAAGCCCTCACCTCATCACTCCCGTACAGGTTCTCCGTCACCCCAAACCGCACAACTTCCGGCGCATCCCAGAACAAATTATCGAGAGTTTCAATATCATTCGTACAAAGAGCTTTTTCGTATTTTAAATATAGTTCAGTTAACTCAGCCACCACAGCAGAATCATTGATAACAGTCATTCGATTTTAGATTTTAGATTTTAGATTTTAGATTGACACCACGGATAAATCCGGGGGCTTGAGGATGCAAGGATTTTGGATTTGGGATTGATTCCACGGATAAATCACGTGGCGGGTACCATCAAGAAATTATTGGTCATAAGTTGTAGATTTTAAAACTCTTAACTTTCACGAGTTGTGTTTGCAATAAGGACTAAATTCCTTATTGCAAACGCAACTAATTAGAGGAAATTAATGCTCAATTTTGAGCGAAATAATCTTGTCACCTTGGCGGATAGCATTGACGACAGACATATCCTCAGTTTTGCCAAAAGTTGTGTGAACTCCATCTAGATGAGACTGGGGAGAATGGCAAATAAAGAATTGGCTGCCACCCGTATCGCGGCCTGCGTGAGCCATCGATAAAGTTCCTGCCTCATGTTTGTGGGAGTTGATTTCGCACTTGATTTTGTAGCCGGGGCCGCCAGTTCCATTGCCTTTTGGACAGCCACCTTGAATCATAAAGTTAGGAATGACTCGGTGAAAAGCCAATCCATCGTAAAAACCTTTTTCCGCCAAGTCAACAAAATTCTTCACTGTGTTAGGCGCATCCGCATCGAACAAGTCCAAATTGATTGTGCCTTTGTCGGTTTCCATTATAGCGCGGGTCATGATTTCTCCTGGTTCCTAAAATGAGTGTGTTGCCTGCGTGTTAATTGCGGACTTCGCTTTTATAGCGACAGGTTTCAAACTGTCGTTATATTGTGGCTTTCAGAAGTGTACCATATTCCGGCAACTCTCATAAAACTTATGTGTGCTTTCTGAGGGAACCCGGTTTATTGCGAGATTTCTGGTTAGTAAAGCCAATATTTTCCCAGACACCGGGTTTGTTACCCTCAGTCATATTTTAATTGTTGGTCACTTGCGGGCGATCGGGTTCTTCCTGAATATCGTTCATATTAAAAATGAAAGGAACCCGACTCGAACCTTCGCCCATAACCAGCACTTTTGGCATCTGAGCGCCGCCGCTTCTCCAAGCTTCGATCGCCTCTTTTTGCAGCACTAAATTGCCGCCTTGAGCCTTCAAAGTTTCAGCCAAAAGTCTTTGAGCTTCAGCCCTACCTTGAGCGCGGTTAATGTCAGCTTGAGCCTGTTGTTCGGCTTCCTGAGCCACATAAACAGCCCTTTGCGCCCGCTGTTCAGCGACCTGTTTCTCCTCAACCGCTTTCGCAAAATCTGTGGAGAATCGAATGTTAACAACGCTCGTATCGAGTACGATTACATCATACTTTGATAGCCTTTCCTTCAGCGCCGTATCAAAGTCTCGCTTCAGTTCACTTCTTTGAGTAATAGATTGTTCGGCGGTTCTCAGTGCAGCCGCTGTTTTAAATGCTTCTTGCGTCTGAGGAGCAATAATTTTTGAGACTATATTCTCCAAAGTTCCTTGAGTCCTTCGGACATCAACTATTCTCGCAGGATCGAGGCGAAAGTTTATCGCAAAACTGGCATTTAAATCCTGAAGGTCTTTAGTAGCACTCTGGGCGGGAACTTCAAATTTTTGCACTGTTACATCGTACACATCTACCTTGGATATTAGCGGGGGTCTGAGGTGAAACCCCTCTAACAATGCTCCATCTGTGGCTTTTCCTAAAACACTGACTACCCCTGCTTCACCTGGATTGATGACGACAAAAGAGTTTAGTCCTAGGAGTAGCGCGCCTACTAATAGAATCCCAGCGAGGGCCGATGATATGCTTTGGAAACTTTGACTTTTCAACTTACACGCTCCTTTGTGATAATTCCATTATAATGGTTAAATAGATTGGGTCGCCTCTAAAGTCTCAAATCTCAAAGGGATTGGCTGATGCTCAAAATTGTTAAATATCCTAGAACTTATCACATCGAAGGTTCGCGTTTCCAGCCGGGTGATGAAGACCTCGACAGCGTGCCATTTAGCGCTTTGATCGATCGCCCTCTAATTATAGAAGAAAAGGTAGACGGCGCTAATACAGGCATCAGCTTCGCACCAGATGGACAAATGCTGCTGCAAAGTCGCGGCCACTATCTCACCGGCGGGCCGAGGGAAAAACATTTTAACTTATTCAAACAGTGGGCTTTCAGTCTCAGCGGAACCCTGGGAGAAGTGCTGGGAAATCGCTACATTCTTTACGGCGAATGGCTTTATGCGAAACACACTGTTTTTTATGATTTTTTGCCGCACTATTTTATGGAATACGACGTGCTGGACTTAGAAACCAGTCAATTTCTGAGTACAGAAGCCCGCCAGAAGTTGTTAACAGGACTGCCGTTAGTGTCCGTTCCCGTGTTGTTTTCTGGAGTGCTGAAATCTCCCAAGCAAATGATGCCGTTTATGGAAAAATCTCATTTTATTCAACCCGGACATTTGGAACGGTTGCGTTTGTACTGCGGGGAATTGGGATTAGATGAAGAACGGTGTTTGAAAGAGACTGACAAGAGCGATATTATGGAAGGTTTGTATATTAAAGTAGAGGAAGACGGAATTGTCAAGGCGCGTTACAAGTACGTGCGTGCCAGCTTTTTAACAGCGATTAAAAACGCCGAAGGACATTGGCTAAATCGCCCAATTGTACCCAATATTCTGCGTCCCGGCGCAGATTTATTTAATTTTAGTTTATAAACAGATATCTTGCACCATTGTCAAGAACGGGCAAGATGCCCGTTCCACAAAGAATGAGTTTTATTGTGGAACAGGCCGAAAAGCCTGTTCCTAATATCTTGCACCATTGTCAAGAACGGGCAAGATGCCCGTTCCACAAAGAATGAGTTTTATTGTGGAACAGGCCGAAAAGCCTGTTCCTAAACAAGTAATTGAGAATGGTGCAAAATGTGAGTAAAGTAAAAACTGCCGACCATTGGCGTCAAATTTCCACGCTCCTTCCCGAAGTCCGGCAGGGGTTTAAACCCCTGACTCAAAGCTAAAGTCCTCTCCCATAGGAAGGATGAGTTGTTCAGTCAGATCCAACAAGTAAAGTTATGAATACACTGTTAGCGCCGCCTTGGACTTTTCCCTTTTGTCCCCAACCGCCCGATTGGTTTCTGGATTGGGACAGCATTCAAAATCATTTCGATTGGATTCAAAACTTAAAAGGATGTCAGCAAGACCCGATTTATCACGCCGAAGGAGATGTTTTAATTCATACCAGAATGGTCTGCGAAGCATTAATCTCATCCCCGAATTGGCGGCAACTTCCCGAAAAAGAACGATCGATACTTTTTGCCGCCGCTTTGCTGCACGATGTCGCCAAACCAGCCTTTACAAAAATAGAAGCGGACGGCAGAATTAGCTCAAAAGGTCACGCCCGCCAAGGTGCGAGGATGGTTAGACAAATTTTATCTCAATTCGAGCCACCAGTGCAGTTTGAGATTCGCGAAACTGTTGTGGCGATCGTCCAATTCGGCAGTTTACCCATCTGGCTAATCGACAAACCCAACCCGCAGCAGTCTGTAATTAAAGTCAGTCAAGTTGTCCGCTGCGATTTCCTCGCACTTTTAGCCGAAGCAGACGTGCGCGGCCGACAGTGTAGCGACAAACAAGAATTACTCGATAAAATACAACTATTTCGGGAGTTTTGTCAAGAAAATAATTGTTTGGATTCTCCCCGACAATTCCCCTCCGCACACAGCCGATTTATCTACTTCCGCAAAGAGAATGGAAACCCAGATTACGAAGCATTTGACGACACTAAATGCGAAGTAATTTTGATGTCGGGATTGCCAGGAAGCGGTAAAGATTATTGGATTCGGAAAAATCTCCCAGATTTGCCAGTAATCTCGCTGGATGCACTGCGAAAAGAGATGAATGTGTCTCCCAACGAAACACCTGGAAATGTGGTGACAGCAGCCAAACAAAGAGCGCGCGAATACATGAATGAGGGGCGTTCTTTTGTGTGGAACGCCACGAATACAACTAAACAAATGCGGCAGCAATTAATTAATTTTTTTGCTGCTTACCAAGCGCGAATTCGCATTGTTTATCTGGAAGTACCTCTAGAAGAAATAGGGCAGCGGAATCGATCGCGCACAGCAACAGTACCGGAAGCAGTCATTCGCAAATTAGCTGCGCGGCTGGATATTCCCGATCGCACAGAAGCCCATCAAGTCGATCGGATCGTAACCGATTAGGCTACTTTAGGGGCGATTCCCCGCAGTTAGCCAGATTACTTCAACGCGCTACCAATTCCTTTTTCCCTAAAAGAGAATCGTCATAATGCGCCAACAAATCAGCAGGGTGATCGTAAATTTCCGCAGCATTTGCCAGCGAAGCATCATCGAAACCTCCGCACCGAAAAGCAATTACTGGCACCCCGCACTTGCCCGCAGCTTCGATATCGTAAGGAGTATCAGCTAACATCACCGTCTGACTCGCTTCCATCTGCAATTTGCTCAAAGCAGCTTCCACAATATCCGGTTCCGGCTTAGAAGCTTCCGCATCACTCGATGTCGCCGCTTGCGCTTGATCCAATAAATCGTCAACTTGTGCAGCTTTCAGCAAACCGGAAAGTTCTTCGGTGGTAGCTGAAGTAGCAATAATTAGCCGCAATCCTTCTTTCTGCATTTTTAACAGCAAATCCCGCGAACCGGGGGTTGGAGAAAGATCGGGAGAAAAGCGGTTAATAATCAGTTCTTTACGCCGCTGTGCAATCTTTTTCCCGTCGCCTGCTTCGTCGGAAAGTTCTGATACCATTTGGGGTATAACTTTGTCGCCTCCCATACCAATTAGCGGGCGAACTTTCTCAAACGGCACCTCGTAGCCGTAAGCGGCAAATGCCTCCACCCAAGCTTGAGCGTGGGCGTCATTGCTGAGCGTCAGAGTACCGTCAATATCGAGAATTACTGCTTGCAATTGCATAACTTATTTGTTGTGAGTTATTAGACTTATTCCAAAAAACTATTTTGTAGTAAAAACTTTAGTCCACAATTATTTAATTAGTCAATCGGAGACGGAAGTCCCCACTACGAACTTTTAGACAGGGACTTCAGTCTCAGAGCGATTTTTCGGGTTAAGTTGACACCTATGTGCCCTGTTCCTACCCCTAGCTTCCCCTCGCCCCCTTGTTAAAGGGGATGGGGAGAATCAGTGGAATCAATGAGTTTGATAATTTTCCTCAGTCCAACAGCGCGGCAAATTTTCACCGGAAGGAAAGACTAAATTACTTTTTGGAAAAGTTGCTGTCTCTTGCTCTTCTTGACCAGCTTGATTTTTTCCCGGCACTTCTTGTTTTGTAGGGCTGAGTAAAGCCTCTACATCGAGGATTTCAATCAAGTCGCCTGATTCTTTTTCTTGTAAAAGCATAGTTTTTCCGTGAAGGGTAAATGCGAGTTATGGTTTGAGGACAACTTTGATACAGTTGTCTTTTTTGTTGAGGAAAATCTCGTAAGCGTGGGGCGCTTCATCCAATTTCATTCGGTGCGTAATTACGAATGACGGGTCAATTTCGCCTTTTTGAACGCGATCGAGCAACGGCCGCAAATAGCGGTGAACGTGCGTTTGTCCCATTTTCAGGGTCAAGCCTTTGTTGAAAGCTGCACCTAACGGCACTTTGTCAACAAAGCCGCCGTAAACGCCGGGAATTGAGACTGTGCCGCCTTTGCGACAAGCTACGAGCACTTGTCGCAGGGCAGTGGGTCGATCGCTCTCCAACCGCACGGCTTGCTTAGCTTTGTCGTACAAAGCGTCGAGACCGGTGCCGTGGGCTTCCATCCCCACCGCGTCGATGCAGGAGTCAGGCCCGCGTCCCCCCGTCATTTCGGTGACGGCTTCCCCGGCGTCCATTTCTTCGTAGTTGATGATTTCAGCTTTGGCTGCTGCAGCCATTTGCAAGCGTTCCGGTACGCGGTCGATCGCAATTACTCGATCGGCCCCCAGCATAAACGCGCTTCTGATTGCAAATTGTCCGACCGGCCCGCATCCCCAAACAGCTACAGTATCCCCCGGCTGAATGTTGCAGTTTTCGGCCGCCATGTAACCGGTAGGAAAGATATCGGTGAGGAACAATACTTGTTCGTCCGAAAGTCCGTCGGGAATTTTTAAAGGGCCGACATCTGCAAACGGAACCCGCGCGTATTCTGCTTGACCTCCTGCATAGCCGCCCGTTAAATGGGAGAAGCCAAACAGTCCAGCCGGCGAATGGCCGTAGATTTTTTCAGCCAATCCTGCATTGGGGTTGGAGTTGTCGCACAGCGACCACAAATCGCGGTTGCAAAAGAAGCAACTGCCGCAAGAAATAGTAAAAGGAATGACAATGCGATCGCCCTTTTTTAAGTTCTTGACTTCGCTGCCGAGTTCGACTACTTCCCCCATGAATTCGTGGCCCATGATGTCGCCCGATTGCATTGTCGGGATCAAGCCATTGTAGAGGTGCAAATCTGAGCCGCAGATTGCTGTAGACGTGATTTTAACTATGGCATCGCGCGGGTTGATAATTGTTGGGTCTGGTACATTATCAACTCGCACATCATTTGCTCCGTGCCAGCAAAGAGCTTTCATTATTTTTTTTTCCTCTAGTCAACTACTAGCTAGCAGATTTTTGATTCTAAATCTTAAATTTACTACGCCGATAAATTACCTGCTTGGATGTTTTAATTTTAAGCCTATAAAATATATTATCTCTCTATCCGAGGTATAATTTATAAATCTATCTTCCGGCTGTTTTCAATAACAAAAATGTAAAGCTTATGCCCCTTATGTGCGGGAAATTTCACATTCTTTTGTTAACCACCAACATTTATAGCAACCACGCCCGACGGTTAGGACGTTCTTAATTGCTGAAATCCTTGCTTCTTCCTTCTCTCCTAGATAACTAAAGCCTTCTTCCTTCTGCCATAACAGCTAACAGCGAGATGGATGAGATTGTTTTTGTCGATCGCCGATCGCTCTCCTCTCACAATAAATAAAACTTTCGCACTTAATCTCACTATAGGCGAGGCTTAAGCTCACATTAGATAAAAAGCGACCGAAAAATTCTCAACGAAAAGCGGGTTTATCGATTATTAAGTAGGGCGCGTGACTTTTGTATAGGTCAACACTCTTCCCCAATAATGACAATCACGCACCCTGCTTAAGGAGGATTAATCGTCAAATATTGTATATTAGTTAGAGCTAAAAGCCGAGCTTGCGCTAAAGTTGTTAAAGATTAAAATTTATCGATCGCCTTTTATGCCTTACACTGCATCTACCCCAACAGACCCCCATCAACCCAACATCCGCAATGCCGACCACCGCCTACTAGAATTCACCAAGCTGACGCCGATGATGCAGCGGTATGTGGAAGTGAAAGAACAGTATCCCCACGCACTTTTATTGTTTCGAGTCGGAGATTTTTTTGAGTGTTTTTTCCAAGATGCAGTTACTATTTCGCAGGAATTAGAACTTGTTTGTACTAGCAAAGAAAGCGGCAAAGAAATTGGCAGAGTGCCGATGACAGGAGTGCCGCACCACGCCCTCGACCGCTACACCTCAATGTTAGTAGAAAAAGGCTATGCTGTGGTAGTTTGCGACCAAGTTGAAGATGCCTCAATTGCTGCTAAAGAAGGCCGCCAAGTCAAGCGAGAAATTACCCGCATTCTCACTCCCGGAACCTTGACTGATGACGGAATGCTCAAACCCAGACAAAATAATTTTTTAGCAGCAATTGTGATAGCGGGGGAACATTGGGGATTGGCTTATACAGATATTTCTACGGGAGAATTCGTCACTACCCAAGCAGACACTTTAGAACAATTAACCTTAGAATTACTGCGTTTGCAACCTTCGGAAGTCTTGGTACCGACTAATGCGCCGGATTTGGTGACTATGTTGAGGCCCGGAGAGAAATCCGAGCATTTGCCCGATTGTTTGCCGAATTCGTTTTGCTATTCTTTGCGATCGCAAATTCCGTTTAGTTTGTCCGAAGCAAAACAGAGAATCCTGCAAAAGTTCAAAGTGCGATCGCTAGAAGGCATGGGATGCGGCCACCTTTCCCTCGCAGTGCGCGCCGCCGGCGGTTTGCTGCAATATCTCGAAGAAACTCAAAAGGAAAAAGCAGTTTCTTTGCAAAGATTGCACACTTACACTCTCACCGATTTTCTCATACTCGACTACCAAACCCGCCGCAATCTGGAAATTACTCAAACAGTGAGAGATGGGGTTTTTCACGGTTCGCTGCTGTGGGCTATAGACAAAACCAGCACCGCCATGGGAGGCCGCGCTTTGCGCCGCTGGGTGCTGCAACCTTTGCTCAACATTAAAGGCATTTGCGCCCGACACGACACGATTCAAGAATTAGTAGAAAATAACCCCCTGCGCCAAGATTTGCAGCAGTTGCTGCGCCAAATTTACGACATAGAAAGACTGACAGGCCGCGCCGGTTCTGGAACAGCTAGCGCGCGGGATTTGGTCGCTTTAGCTGATTCTCTCTCAAAACTGCCGGAATTAGCTGCGATCGCAGCCCTTGGGCGATCGCCCTATTTGAAAGCACTGCAAAATGTACCGCCAATTCTCGAAGAATTAGCAAGTAAAATTCACTCTCATTTAGTTGACGAACCGCCGATTCATTTAAAAGAAGGAGGTTTGATTCGAGCGGGAATCAATCCGATGCTAGATGAAATGCGCCAAACTGCATCAGCCGACCAAGAATGGATTGCAAATTTAGAAGCCACTGAGAGAAAGCGCACGGGAATTTCTAATTTAAAAGTAGGCTACAATAAAGCTTTCGGCTATTACATCAGCATTACCAAATCAAAAGTAGACCAAGTACCGAGGGACTACACCCGCAAGCAAACTCTCACCAATGAAGAACGCTACAGCACTGAAGAATTAAAAGAAAGGGAAGTGCGAATTCTGACAGCGCGGGAAGATTTAAATCAATTAGAATACGATATTTTTGCTAAAGTGCGATCGGAGGTAGGAGAACACGCAGAAATTATTCGCAACGTTTCCCGCGCTGTGGCGGCGGCAGATGTTTTGTGCGGTTTGGCAGAAGTAGCAGTTTACCAGAATTACTGCCGCCCGACTATGACAGAAAGTCGGGAAATTAAAATTATTGAAGGCTGTCATCCTGTGGTGGAAAAGTCTTTGCCGCCGGGATTTTTTGTCCCTAATTCTGCTTTTTTGGGTCGGGAAGAAGCGCTAAACCGCCCAGATTTAATTATTTTAACCGGCCCGAATGCTAGCGGGAAAAGCTGCTACCTGCGGCAGGTGGGTTTGATCCAGTTAATGGCGCAGATGGGCAGTTTTGTGCCGGCGAAAGCTGCGAGTTTGGGAATTTGCGATCGTATTTTTACCCGCGTCGGCGCCGTCGATGATTTGGCAACAGGTCAGTCTACGTTTATGGTAGAAATGAACGAAACTGCAAATATTCTCAATCATGCGACGCCGCAATCATTGGTTTTATTAGATGAAATTGGCAGGGGAACGGCGACGTTTGACGGACTTTCGATTGCTTGGTCTGTGGCGGAATATTTAGCAACTGAGATTCGGGCGCGGACAATTTTTGCGACTCACTATCACGAGTTAAATGAGTTAGCTTCTATTTTAGATAATGTCGCCAATTATCAGGTGACAGTGAAAGAATTGCCGGATCAAATCGTATTTTTGCACCAAGTTCAGCCGGGAGGTGCTGACAAATCTTACGGAATTGAAGCGGGCAGATTAGCTGGTTTACCGCCGTCGGTGATTGACCGGGCGAGACAGGTGATGAGGCAGATTGAGAAACATAGCAAAATTGCGATCGGGCTGCGGAAAGGTGTTAAAAAAGATGGCAAAAAAGAGTCGGAGGGCGAACAGTTGGATATTTTTGAGGATTGAAATTTCCGGTGGGAACAAAATTTGTAGTAATTTCTATATTGCACCATTTTCAATAAGCCTTTCAGGGGCGGGCTCTCCTGCCCAACCCCTACTCCCCACAATAAAATTCACTCTTTGTGGAACAGGCATCTTGCCTGTTCATAAAAATGGTGCAATATCTAATTTACTACTTTTACTACAAACCAGGAACTCTCCAGCAACTCTAACGCCCATTTTGCAACTTTCTTACCTCTTTGTGCACGCTCATCCCAATTTCCAAAGCCTCATTCAGCAACCGCCCGTATTCAGTCGCCAGATCGCTCACATCCAGCGCCATCAAAGCAGCCAAATTACTTTCAATATTAGCAAATAACTCGTAACGGCGGCCGATAAATTGCTGATTTTTTCTGAGAATTCTCTCTGTTTTCAAAGCACACACTAAACTTTCTCTAGTAATTTTTAATGCCTCAATTGCTTCTCCTCGGTTAATTAAATTGGCTTGTAATTTGCCAGCAGCCGTTAGGCGATCGATAATATCTAAAGCCGGAGTCACCTCATGATACTTCTCAACTTCATCCCGCACACCCGCCAGGGTTGCCAGAGGCTTTGCCTTAACCCATTTATAGACATTCCAAGCAACCGTAATCGCCAGCGACAAACCCAAAGTTATTTGTAAAACCCTGACAAATATCTCAGCATCGCTAAATGAACCAACATTATGTTTATTAGCCAGTAAAGCAATCGGCTGCTAAACAACTAATGTCAGGCAAAATCTCAGCAACTCATTCAACAAAAGAGAAAACAGCTTTTTGCCGTCCCGGAGTGCAGCAGGTCGGTAAAAATCCCCTGCAAAACCGTCGCTCACAGCTATTCCGCTCAAATCTTCCAACTCCTTCTCAGGAATCTTGATCTCATCCAAATCAGCTTGTATCACTCTTTAAAATCTCCTTTAATTGGGATTAATTACGATCCTCCCAGAGACATAATTGATTGCCACAGACTCATATAAAAATTGCTTTCTCGGTTTCGGAACAGTTGAAAAGGCATTCCCGACGACCCAAAAAACGGTCTCAGCGTCCATCCCAACTGAGTGCCAACAAACGCATAGAGTCCCAACCAAAAGCGCAAAATATTTAGCCTAATGTCTTTGCCTTCCGTATCTTGTTCGGACAGAAAGTGCATTCCTTGATAAATGAAACTTACGCCCAAAAATCCTGTGATTGCCATAATAGCAACATTCAACACCAGAAAAAAATTGTAATTGGTACTGCTTAGAAGAAAAAACGTAAGGATTCAGGTCTTTGATTGGGGAATAAGAGAAGGCATGAAAAAGTTACAAGAATGGGCAGATATAGCATCATGTAAAAAAGCCATTGCGCTTTTACCTTGAAATCTACAAGTCTGAATCACAGATAACAAATCAGCAGTTTGTTCAAACCGAGACATGGACCGGGAACCCCCAGATACCTTACGCTTCGTCACGGCTAATCGCAGAGAACGTTCTGCCAAATTATTATCAGGGGGAATTTCCGGGTGGTCTAAAAAGTACCACCATTGATGTGCTTTCTCACGTAACGAGCGCAGTAACAGTCCAGCAGCATGACCAACATGACCTTGCCAAGTATTTAACAATTCTGCCAATCTCGTTTTAAAGTCCCTCGCCCAAGTCTGATAATCAATCTCTTGGGGGTGTACCCGCCCTAGGCGATGTTGTCGAAATGCCTCATCAATTAATTCCAAAAATGCAGAAGCGACGACACTGTTATTACCGTGGCGTATAAGCAGAACTTTCTTAAAATGTCGCCGTAGATGGGCTAGACATTTTTGTTGCGCTCCCACAATCACACCGTTATATACGCTAAAATCATCGGAACTCAACACTGAGCGCAAATTCATGCCCCAGCATCGTCTCTAATTCGGCTCTACTGCGAGTGTCTGCGGCATGAAACAGGCAAAAATCTTGACCCGTAGCTGTCCATAACCATTCTTTGACTGCAATACAAATGCTAGACAAGTCTAGACATTTGCTTCTTACTTCATCGGGAGCATGGGAGCGGTTATCCCTCAGTAAGCTTTCGCGGTTTAGCCAACCGCGATAAATTAATTGCTGCGTTTAAATCTCTGTCCATCGAATGGCCACAACTTCCACAGTTATAAGTCCTTTCTTTGAGTGGCATATCTTGGATATGTCCACAGTTTGAACAGGTCTTGCTCGACGGGAACCATCGGTCGGCAACGATTATTTCACAGCCAAACTTTTTAGCCTTGTACTCTAACTGGCGTTTGAATTCATGGAATCCACAGTCAGCTATTACTTGAGCTAGTTTATGATTGACCAACATCCCGGAAACCTTCAAATTTTCTACTACTATTTTTGCGTGGTTTTTGCCTAAGTAAGTAGTGATTTGATGCCGAGTGTTTTTTCTAAGATTTGCTACCTTAGCATGATGCTTTGCTAATTGAATTTTGGCTTTATATCTATTCTCGGAACCCTTGACCTTTCTAGCAAGAACTCTTGACCACCTCTTGAGTTTCCCGATATGTGCCTTGTAGTGCTTTGGATTCGGAAATACTACGCCCGTTGAAAGTGTAGCTAACTCTTTGACGCCCAAGTCAACTCCTACAACCTCATGAGTTTTGATTGTCGGCTCGTGACTTTGTACGCATCGCGAACGCAATAAACCAACTGTCAGCAGTACGCGAAATAGTAATTGACTTGCAAGTTGTATGAGGCAATCCTTCGTAGGTTTTTACCCAACCGATTGTTGGTAGCTTTATAGATGTACCACCCACTGCTATAGGCTTTCCACTTGCATCAATTGTGAAAGAATCGTGATGTCCTTTCTTCTTGAATTTTGGATATCCACCTTTTTTTGAGAAAAATCTAGAAAAGGAATCCCCAAGATTGTCAAAGGCATATTGGGTAATTTCTTGGCAGATGCCTGTCTCTTTAATCCACTCGAACTCAGGTTTTACGTGGTTATTAAAGAATTTCTTGAGGAGGTATTTGTTTGGCTTCAGTCCATCTCGATAAAGGTCGCTCCAAGTTGCCAATCCCCAATTATAAGTAAACCGCGCTATTCCAGCGTGTTTGCTCATTATCGTTGCTTGACTTTTGCGGTTCTTTAGCTTTGTTTTGATGGACAGAAGCATTGTTCGACCTCAACACTGAATTTCTTTGTTGCCTGAGTTTGACAGCTCTTGTACGGGCTTGTCAATAGCGTTTTTCAAGTTGTCTTTAATTTCTTTGGAGTAATTTCGTAATCCGTATAGACGGCAGGAGAAGCAATGGATTAAGTAGTTAAGCAAAATTAATTACATAATTATCTCCAAATTCTTTAAGAATTCTTTCTACAGATGAAACAAGAGAT
>NZ_JAUBOV010000119.1:0-15708 GCF_036700405.1 Microcoleus sp. T3_D1 | reverse complement strand
TGATTGGTGTCAATCTCAAAGCAGCAGCTTAAATTATCATCAGTATTTATACTGATCGCATAACTGTTATGCTCCCAAACATTGCAAGAGTTGCAGCAAACTCAAGCTCAACTGATTCAGCAGGAAAAAATGTCTAGTTTGGGTTTATTAGTTGCTGGTGTCGCCCACGAAGTTAACAATCCTATTAATTTTATTTACGGCAATATCCACCACGCTCGCGAATATACTAGGGATTTGTTGGAGTTAATAGAACTCTACCAAAAACACTATTTATACCCTCCATTGGAAATTTCACAGCATTTACGAAATATTGAGTTTGACTTTCTGTGCGAAGATTTGCCGGAAGTGCTGTCCTCGATGAAAATAGGAGCAGAGCGCATTGTTCAAATAGTCCAATCTTTGCGGAATTTCTCTCGCTTAGACGAAAGCGAAATGAAACCTGTCAACATCCATGAAGGCATTGACAGCACTCTGCTAATTCTGCAAAGTCGCCTGAAAGCTACAGCCGATCGCCCGCCGATCGAGATTGTTAAAAACTACAGCCATTTACCTTTAGTAGAGTGCTATGCCGGACAATTAAATCAGGTGTTCATGAATATTCTGGCTAATGCGATCGACGCCCTTGAGAGTTACAACCTCGATCGCGGGCCCAAAGCAGCGAAAGCTAATCCGATCGCGATCGCCATAACTACAGAATATTCAAGTCCCGATAAAATAATTGTGCGGATAGCCGACAATGGCCCCGGTATGGCAGAAAATGTCAAAAAACGGCTGTTTGACCCGTTCTTTACTACTAAACCTGTGGGAAAAGGGACAGGATTGGGACTGTCAATCAGCTATAAAATTATCGTAGAAAAGCACAAAGGTACGCTGCGCTGCGATTCGACACCGGGATTGGGGACCCAATTCTCGATCGAGATTCCGCTGCGGCAAGAAGTCAGACA
Organism: Microcoleus sp. T3_D1; assembly: GCF_036700405.1. NCBI lineage: Bacteria > Bacillati > Cyanobacteriota > Cyanophyceae > Oscillatoriales > Microcoleaceae > Microcoleus > Microcoleus sp. T3_D1. Next base: position 14,764 of record NZ_JAUBOV010000119.1, on the reverse strand, counting down.
AGCTGTACCGTTTGTTTCGCGGAAAATATCAGAGGCCGCTTAGAAAGGGCTGGGGAAGGAAAATTTTTTTTCTCGTTAACTACTGTAATTCGGTCGGGTTATAGTATTATAAGTAAGAATGCCACAACCAATACTGCTTTATGCAGCTTGAACCGTCGGCACTGCCGATACTGTATAACCGAAACACGGCGGGACTAAATATGTTCAGTGACTTGCAAATTATTTACGAACGTGACCCCGCGGCGCGCAACTGGCTGGAAGTATTATTTTGCTATCCCGGACTGCAAGCACTTTTTTTGCACCGGATAGCACACTGGCTTTATTCCGCTGGCCTGCCGTTTGTACCGCGCTTGATTTCCCAACTGAGTCGCTTTTTAACAGGTATTGAGATTCACCCAGGAGCGAAAATGGGTAGGGGCGTGTTTATCGACCACGGCATGGGGGTGGTAATTGGCGAAACTGCGATCGTTGGAGATTATGCTGTAATTTATCAAGGAGCGACCATTGGCGGCACGGGTAAAGAAATAGGAAAACGGCATCCGACGCTGGGAGAAAATGTAGTCGTGGGAGCCGGTGCTAAAGTTTTAGGCAATATTCAAATTGGCAATAATGTTCGGATCGGTGCGGGTTCGGTGGTGCTGCGGGATGTCCCTAGCGATTGCACAGTTGTGGGAATTCCCGGCCGCATAATCTCTCGGAAAAAGCAGGCGGAAAATGCTCAAAATTCTCAATGCCTACCGGATTTGGAAGCTCAAGCAATTCGAGCTTTGTTCGATAGAATTAAGGATTTAGAAGAGCAGGTCGCTTTTTTAAAATCTCAATTATCTCCGCTCAAAACAACTCACTCAGAGCAAGCAGAGGTCGAAAAATATGAATTATTTCACTCTTCTGATTTATTCATTACACAGTTTTTAGACGGTGCAGGAATCTAGTAAAGCTTTAATTTATATAGATTTTTGCCAGCCACACTATCCTGCTGTCATTGGACAAACTAACTTTTCTTCTTTCAGTAACTGGCTATGACTATTGCTTCTCTTTCCACTAAAACTTTTGATGAAACGAGCCGCCATATATTTCCTCGCCGCTCGCGCTTGCCCAACAGAAGCAATGCTCTGTGGCGAATTGAAACTGGAGTAGTGCGAACTGTAACGTGGCTTGAAGATGGCACAATTATCACCTTGGGATTGTGGGGGCCTGGTGATACGATCGGCAAACCGATATCAAAATGCGAGCCTTTTCAAATTGAATGCCTTACTAAAGTCGAGGCAATTTTACTATCGGGCGAGCGCTGGCTAAATAGAGATATTTTGCTCACTCACATTCAGCAGGCTGAAGATTTTATGGTAATGCGAGGTTACAAAAGAGTTGATTTTATGCTCTATCAACTATTAACTTGGCTGGCTAAGAGGTTTGGTTCTGAGGTAGAGCAAGGACATCTAATCGATATGATTTTAACGCATCAGGACATTGCAGAAATCATCGGTACAAGTCGCGTAACTGTCACTCGCACCCTCGGTCATTTTGAGCAGCAAGGCTTGATCGATCGTCTGCCACTCCACCGGATTATTCTACAACCTTCTGAGGTGTGGCACTACGAAATATAAAAGGTTATTAACTGTTAATAGTTTACGAGCGCCGATGTAGGTGATAGGAATGCGGTGCAAAAGAATTTATTTGGTGACAATGCGATATTCGAGCAAATTCAGCGTTCTCTAGACAACAGATAATTTGTATCGAATTTGCGTTAATTAAGTTTTCTGATCGACTCGTCAATAAGTTCAAAAGCAAGGGCGACGAGCGCAGTTGCTTTTTTCTTTGTGTTGATTTCTTTCTTCTCACTGCGGACAGATGCGATATCTCGCATTTGTTGACTGCAGCCAAGTAGGTAAGTATGAACTGATATGTTGCACCATTCTTAATTAGCCTTTTATGAACAGGCAAGATGCCTGTTCCACAAGAAAATTTATCTTTTGTGGAACAGGCATCTTGCCTGTTGCTGACAATGGTGCAATATCTCAGTATCAATCAACTTAAGGATGAGACAGCATATATCCGCCTACCTACTTAGTAGTTACTTTAAGGCGGCGGTATTGCCTGTAAAATACTCGCTCCCTGCAACATTTGAGACTTTCGGGCTCTACCCGCTTCGGGGTATTCCCAAGAGGGTGCAAAGGGCGGAACCAAGAAGGGGCAAGCTTTCCACCCACCCTGTACCCCCACGCCGAGCATCAGGCAGTTTCCGCCCCTGTGCCCGTGCTGCTCGTAATACCGACAGTGGCGACAGCTTAAACCTACATTTACGTTGCTCACGGGATTTCTCCAACCGTTTTTGTAATAAAAATATACTAACACCTGTACACCTACCGGAATTGTGTACTATGATATAATGTACAATTTAAACTCGATCGCCAGTGGGGAATGTGGAACTATCTTCTAGAGTACAATATGCCCTGTTAGCCCTCTTGGAACTGGCGAGCCACCACCCGAAGGATTCGCCCCTAACAGTAAGCGAACTTACTGCTTCTCAAGAGATACCCGAACGCTATCTAGACCAAATTCTTGCCGTGCTGCGGCGTGCAAGTATTGTCCAGAGTTTGCGGGGTGCTAAAGGCGGTTATTTGCTGGCGAAAGAGCCTTGGCAGATTACTTTGCTAGAGGTGTTTTCGACACTCGAAGGATCCGGCAGCGGCCAGACCCAAAAAGTTTCGGAATCTGTAACAATAGAAAAAACTGCGGTGCTAGAAATTTGGCAGGAAGCTCAACAGGCATCTTGGGCTGTTTTGGGGAAATATACATTACAAGATTTGTGCGAACAGCGGGATGTTCGCAAACAAGCACATCCCATGTACTACATTTAATTGGAGAGAAATTAAGCCATGAGAATTGCTAAGGATGTTACAGGAATAATTGGTAGAACTCCATTAGTTCAGCTCAATAAAATTCCCCAAGCCGAAGGAGTAGTTGCTCAAATTGTGGCAAAATTGGAAGGGATGAATCCGGCTGCTTCGGTGAAAGATCGGATTGCGGCAAGCATGATTCAGGCGGCGGAAGATGCGGGGTTAATTCAACCGGGAAAAACTATTTTAGTTGAACCGACTTCAGGCAATACTGGAATTGCTTTGGCAATGATTGCGGCGGCGAAAGGCTACAGTCTGATTTTAACTATGCCGGATACGATGAGCACGGAACGCCGATCGATGCTGAAAGCTTACGGAGCTCAGTTGGAATTAACTCCGGGACATGAAGGGATGTTAAGCGCGATCGCCCGTGCGGAAGAAATTGTAGAAGAAACCCCCAATGCTTTCATGCTGCAACAGTTTCGCAACCCCGCTAATCCGAAAATTCACCGGGAAACCACGGCCGAGGAAATTTGGGAAGATACAGAAGGTAAAGTAGATTTTTTAGTGGCTGGAGTTGGCACCGGCGGTACGATTACGGGAGTTGCTGAGGTAATTAAACAGCGGAAACCGAGTTTTAGGGTAATTGCAGTTGAACCAGCCAGCAGCCCCGTGCTTTCTGGAGGCAAATCTGGTGCTCACAAAATTCAAGGGATTGGTGCAGGATTCATCCCAGAAGTGTTGAAACCAGAGTTAATTGATGAGGTGATCGCAGTTAGCGACGCAGATGCGATCGCTTACAGTCGTCGGCTGGCCAGAGAAGAAGGATTGTTGTCAGGAATTTCTGCAGGCGCCGCTTTGTGTGCCGCCATTCAAGTCGGCAAGCGTCCCGAAAATGCTGGAAAATTGATAGTTTTTGTGCAGCCTTCTTATGGTGAACGCTACCTCAGTACAGCCTTGTTCAAAGATTTAGAATTACCGACTGTCAGCGAACTCGAAGCATTAGTCAGCAAGTATTAAATTGTAGTAGGGCATTGGTAACAACTTAACGTCAAACCGACAGTCTCTCTTGTTATATCGAAGTCTAGATCCCCCCTAACCCCCCTTAATAAGGGGGGGACAAGATTCTTATCAAAGTCCCCCTTCTTAAGGGGGATTTAGGGGGATCTAGACTCGGCTATAAACAAGATATACAAAGGTTTGTAGGGCATTGTTGACAGCAATGGGCCCGGCACTACCCCTACCTTGTAGGGCATTGGTGACAACTTAACGTCAAACCGACAGTCTCTCTTGTTATATCGAAGTCTAGATCCCCCCTAACCCCCCTTAATAAGGGGGGGACAAGATTCTTATCAAAGTCCCCCTTCTTAAGGGGGATTTAGGGGGATCTAGACTAGGCTATAAACAAGATATACAAAGGTTTGTAGGGCATTGTTGACACCAATGGGCCCGGCACTACCCCTACCTTGTAGGGCATTGGTGACAACTTAACGTCAAACCGACCGTCTCTCTTGTTATATCGAAGTCTAGATCCCCCCTAACCCCCCTTAATAAGGGGGGGACAAGATTCTTCTCAAAGTCCCCCTTCTTAAGGGGGATTTAGGGGGATCTAGACTCGGCTATAAACAAGATATACAAAGGTTTGTAGGGCATTGTTGACAGCAATGGGCCCGGCACTACCCCTACTTTTCAGACTTGATACAACTTCCAACTAGCCATCGCCAACATTCCGTAAATCACAAACTTTAGCGGGCGTTGAGGCATAATTTGGCATAATTTAGCACCTACTAAAACTCCCGGCACCGAACCCAACCAAATGGGCAAAACTAAACTCCAGTCTACCGTTCCGAGGCTGAGGTGTCCCAGAGATGTAAACATCAACAAAATTGCCGCTTGCGAAATATCTGTACCCACCAATTTAGAAGTATCCAGGCGGAAAAAAGCAATCAGCAACAGTGCAAACATCGAACCGGAAGACACGCTAGTGATTCCCACTATGCAGCCTAAAATTGCTGCCGCACTCACAGTACAAATACGGCCATAATTAGTATTTAAGTCCCATTTAGCGGGCGAAGGCAATTTAAAACTAGGGAAAAATGTTTTGACCACTAATTTGGTCAGCGATAAAGCGACAATTAGTGCGATTCCTACTCCGAGACAGCGCAGCAATATGCTGTCTAAGTCCTGACTTCCGCTGGATTTGATGCAGTGTAAAATCCACACGCCAGTCAGCGAACCGGGCACGCTGCCCAAAGCCAGCCACTTAACTATTTGCAAGTCGAGGGTCTTTTGCTGCCAGTGTTTGAAGCCACCAACAACTTTCATCAGTGTGGCTGCTACGACATCCGAACTAATAGCAATTGATGCCGGAACCTGAAAGACGAAAATTAACATTGGGGTGATGAGCGACGCTCCGCCAACTCCGGTCAAACCAACGATAATGCCCACGAAAAAGCTGAGAAACGATAGTAATAAGTAATTCACTGTTATGCCCAAAAACTGTGTATTTAAGCGCTGCCAACCAACAAATAGATAACTTGGGTGGCTACAACAACACAGCTACACAGGCTAAATATCACTTGCATTTCAATATGCGTTGCCAGGAGTTTTGCTTTTCAACGCTTGAGATTGACCGCTTCTTAAGCTACAAAAATCTTGGTAAAAGTAAGTAAATGCCAATCAATCAAACTACAAAAAATGTAGTGTAAAAGCTCCCTGATTTTCTTATATGTACCTGTGTAACTGATTAAAAACCCTGGATTTATTTATGGGGTTTATATTCGGCGTTCTACCTTGAAGTGACCACCGTCACAGGTAAAGCATAGCTGAGGTTAACCGACCGCTGGCCGGAAAAGAAATCGGGAGTTTCGAGAACATTAAAATGAATCAATGCCACAATGACCACAGTGAAGGCGGTTGATGATACTAAACCCGTCAATAACTCTTTTTTGAGGTTTTTTTCCTTGGGTTTGTCGGCAAAAACATCTAAAGTTCCTAGCTGCATCAACAGAATTCCCACAATATTGGAAAGCCAGTAGCCGACAATTGTGCAAGGAAACAGTAAATCTGGGGAAAGCCAACTGAAGATATACCCAAAGGCGTAGGCAATTGGCAGATTGAAAAATATGTCGTTCCACCAACACAGGGGTGATAGCAAATATCCAATTGCCAGAAGCAACCCGCCTCTGATCTTTTTAAACCAGACTTCGTTAAAGCCCTTAGCTTCTGGCAACTGTTGGGTGAGTTGTCCTGGAATCTGGTACTCTTCAATGACTTTTTTAGCGTTTTCCACGTTAATAGCTCATTACTGGATCGACTTACCGTAGTTTAACAGCCCAAATCAGTTATGTCTAGTAAGTAAATCAAGTTACCGTATTTTGTGGACTCGGCTAAATATACTTTGTTTGCGGTACTAAAATATCTATCCGAGAGAGGTTGTTGAGAATGCTGGCTAGTGGTTATTTAAGCGCCGATCGACAAATTGAAAGTTTCCGGCAAATGCTTGACAGTTTGCCAAAGATATGCAGTGTCGATGCCCCAGTAAAATTGCAGGTAAACGAGCAAAAGCCCGATCGCGACTGTCACGCCCAGCAATTTAGGGACTATTTTCGCCACAGTCTCCAGCACTACGAATGCAGCCCAGATAGCAGCAGCTAAGATGATAATGGAAGCGATCGTGGCAACTGTATCGCTGTTCATGATTAACTCCTGTTGACAATCAATCGGGTATGACAAAACTACTTGGGCTCAGGGCGGTTGCCAAAATCGAATAAATTACTCCAATCCCCAATAAGCCCACAGCGGAACTGAAAAATAAAACCATGCCGTCTGGGGGATTGTAGGTATCGTGGTCAATTTGGTGGCGAACAGTGAAGTAGTGCTTAGTTGAGATTAAGACTGTCACCCAACCTATTAGAGAGAAGATTAAACCCAACTTCCACCCCATCGCCTGACGGTAATGTACGGGCATTTGCACGACGCGAAGTCGGATGATGACGACGCCAAAACCCATGAGTGCGATCGCAGCCCGCATCCATGCTAAGAAGGTGCGCTCATTTGCCGATCGATCGATCGCCCGCGACAGATTTTGCTGTTTTGTTTTCTCATCATCTACTTGCATCGGTGGGAGCTCACATCTTGCACCATTCTCGATAAGCCTTTTTTGGGCGGGCAGGATGCCCACCCCACAAGAAAATGCACTTTTTGTGGAACAGGCCGGAAAGCCTGTTCTTGACAATGGTGCAACATCTCAGTTGGAACGATAATTGCACGCGATCGAACTCTTTAATCTTCATATTAAACCGCCACCATTATTCAGGTGCCATCAAACCAAACGAGCTAGAAGGAACGGTGAACATATAATAAATTACCCCAGCCCCTAGGATTGCGATCGCGAGGCTAAAAAGAATTACCCAGCGATCCGTAGGTTCATAAGTATCGTAATCGATATCATGACGGACACCAAAGTAGTGCTTAGTTGAGAATAACACCGTCAGCAAACCCACTGCCGAAAAAAGCAAACCCAACTTCCAGCCATTGCCGGGAGTTGGGAGTAGAGGGGGATGAAAGGTGCGAAGGCGCACGATAACTACGCCAAAACCCATCAGCGATATTGCTGTCCGCATCCATGCTAAATAAGTGCGCTCGTTTGCCAAGTGATCCCGCACCCGCGACGGATTTGGTCGCTTAATCTTTTCTGTAATTACTTTTGTGGATTTCCAATTTAATAGCATAGATAAACCTTTTAATTTTAACGGGAAATGAGAAGGTAAACCGATATATTTTCGCTGGGATGATTATCCGCCGGGTATTTATACCCGGCGGGATTTTGCGTTGCAACGGGCTTTACACAGCCGATCGCATTACAACTTCACCAAAACTAATCATTTTCCTCAGTTGGTGCGTTGGGAACTTGCGTATCTATGTAAGCCTGAGTCACATCAGGAACAAACCAATTCGCATCCCCAGGCTGGAAAACCTTAGCAGTAGGAACGTTGAATTCTACAGCCCCCGTATCGGGATTAGCTCTGGCTACAACTTGAGTGCCGTCAACTATCTTAACAGCTAGACCGCCCGTCAATTCTTCTGAAGGTTGATCGGTCGTTCTTAAATCGGTTGCTTTGACATCGCTGGCTAGATAAATTCCATCGCAATCCCATTTATGTTCAGTTGTTTGGCCGTCAGCTAGAAAATAAAGGGCATTCTCGTAAGTAGAAGAAGCGGCTTTTTTGCGTTTCGGGCCGTAGACAGCCAGGGTTTTTCCTGTCTCGTTGCGGCACTGACCCCAAGGTTTTCCCGTTTCTAAAGTGTATTTTTGAAACTCCAATTGAGAGATTTTTTTCTGGAGCTCTTCAGGGGTATAATTCTGGGCGGTATCGGGTGCGTCTTTCGCTGCCTTGAGAGTGTTCAGAGCTTGAGTCACCTCTATGTAGTCGGGATTGCTCGCATATTTCGGCGTTTTTGGAGCGTCGGCCCAGGATGGGGGAACGAATACTAAATTGGCGGCCATTACCAAGAGCACTAAAACAAATTTGAAGATTTTCACAATTTTTCTCCTTTTCTCGATTGTCAGGTTTTTTCCAACTTTCTGTTTGCTTGCTATTTTAGGACTTAGGCAAAAACGATATCTCTTTACCTGGTTTGCCTGAGAAACCAAATTTGGCAGAAGCGAAAAATCTGTGTTTTTAGCATTATACCTATTGTCAAATTCGCTCTGCGTAGGGTAGTGGCGAAGCGATCGGGCGAGCGTTTAGGGATTCATCCTCAAGTTTTTAGCTCGGTTTGATTCACCACTACAGGATTTCTTGAGACAAGAGGTATATTGTTGCCTAAGTCTGGCAATTGGCTAGCTCAAAAGATGGTTTCAAGTTTCGTGACTACTTGAGGCTAAATTAGTTTGAAGCTGCTTTTAGCTTGGTCACTCACTTCATTATTAACTTAGCATATTTGTTGATAAATTTCAAGCAATTTACCGCCATTTTTAAGCAAACAATTGTTAAGGTAAAAATGATGAGTTAGGACTTATGACTTAGGGCAAATTATCTACCGACAGAGGGATGAAAGTAGCGAAACCTTGGCCGATCATTAGTTAGATTAAAATGGCGGGAGCAGCCGATAACTACCACTTTCAATCAGGATGAATATTCCCAAACCAATCAAGACAAAAGGGACAGCAGCCTTGGTATAGCGAGTCAAAATATGGGCGATCGCCCTTTGGCGAGTTAACCGGTAAGCGACATAAGACCAAACACCTACCATCACCGAGAAAACCGCCAAAATCACCAGCAAGCTCGGCAAATCGCTGCTAGCAAACAGCGGCAAGTAAATACCGATGTTGTCACCCCCGTTAGCCACTGTTACCGCAGCCACATTCAAAGTTTGGGGGTTGAAAAGATTTGCTAACTTTGACACAGGTGAATTAGATTTCCGGTTAAATTCGCCCGATACTGCTTGTACGTCATTCTCCTCATTTTCTCTCTTGACTAAGTGACTGATGCCGATCGCGATCGGAACCAAACCCAGCAAGCCAATCCAAGCTTTCGGCACAATTAAACCGCCAAAAAAACCGGGCAAACTAGCAGCGATGAGTGCTGCAAATCCGAGGTACTTACCGACAAAGATATGCCGAGGGCGGAAAGTATCATTTACCTGGGCGAAGAACAGCATCGAAAGCACCATATCGTCGATATTGGTTGCGGCAAAAGATGTAATACCGGCAATAATCGCTGCTGCAATCCAATTCATGTGCTGTCCCTGCAAATTTTCTAAACTTCAGTTTCGCTGGCGTTACTTCTGCTCATCGTTATCAAACAGAAACCGCACCCAACTAAAGATATTATACTTAAAGTTGGGCTTGCCAGAGTGCCGCTTTTCACCAGAATCGCCATTCCCAATCCGATCAAAACAAAAGGTACTAATTGATTGCCGTAGCGAGTCAAAGTATCTGCGATCGCCCGCATCTGAATTAACCGATAAGCAGCGTAGCACCAAACGCCCACCATCGCGAAGAATACGCCGAGAATCACCGCCAAACTTTCTAAAGTATTGCTAGCAAACAGCGGCACATATATCCCGATATTGTCGCCGCCATTTGCCACCGTCACCGCTGCTACGCTGTAAGTTTGAGGAGACAGAAAACTGCTAAAAAAAGATTTCTCAGATTGCTCTAATTCTGCCTCAACTTCCGAATCGTCAGTTTCGGAATTCAGCAAGCGGCTAAGCCCGATCGCAATTGGCAGCAAACCCAGCATTCCGATCCAATCTGGCGGAAAGATTAAGCGGCCAAAAAAGCCGGGAAGGCTAGCCAAAACCAGTGCAGTAAAGCCCAGAAACTGACCGAAGACGATATGCCTGCGCCGAAATACTGCATTCACCTGCGAGAAAAACAGCAGCAGAATCAGAATATCGTCTAGATTCGTAGCCGTAAAAGCTGTCATTCCCGTAGAAATTGCTGTTAGTAATTCATTCATTTCTGTGTCTCCTCAGATTTTTTATTTGGTTGTACTCGCTGGGATCGTATCTTCGGAACGGGCAAGATGCCCGTTCCACAAAAATCAAATTTTATTGTGGGCTGTTGATCGGAGCAACGTCCTTGAAATGCTTATTGACAAGGCTGCAATATCTCAGCAAAAACCCAGTTGCTAAAAACTATTAGTTTTGACTGTGAACTGGTAACTGTTAATCAAAAACGATCGCTGTCAAAGGGAACGGCTTTCAATCGAACACCACCGTAAATTGCATTTTCTTCCTCGAATCTGGCATGAATTGCGTCAATACCCTGCTCCATCGAACCCACAAGTCCCGGAGAACGCAGCCGTTGCCAGAAAAACCATCCGCAAGTAGCCACCAAGTACATCAAGAACAAGTAAGGAAACGCATCGTAAGGAGCTTCTGGAGGTGGGAACATCGTGCTGCCGGGAATGCCCACGCTGCCCGCAATCGGAATCATCATAAATGCGATCGCCGCCACCGAAAACGCTACATCCCGCACGCGCAATTTACCAATTTTGTGCAGGTACATCGGTGCGGCGATCGAAATTAAGACGTACACGGTTAAAAATCCGTAGCTGCAAATTGCCCCCAAATAACCCATACAATCGAACAGTTTGATGTCAAACATAGACATCACAGCAGGCACCAAAAATGTCATAAATGTACACATCGTTACTGCAACGTGGGGAGTTCTATTAGACGAATGCGCTACACCTAATGAAGAGTGAAACAAACCGTGCCGCGCCATCATAAAAAACACTCTCGCGGCTGGATTGATGCTGCCGAGCACGCAAGCAAAAAAGCTAAATAAAGCGCCGAAAGCCACTAACTCTCCCAGCCAACCCATGCCCACTTGTTGCGCCAGAAAACTCAGAGGTTCTTCAGTATTAGTAATAGAAACTCCTGTACCGCTAAAACCCAAAACCTCAATATAGGTCATCAAAATGAAGAATAAGCCTGCCATGACAGCACTGCCCATGACAGCCCTGGGGATATTTTTTAAGGGTTTTTTCGCTTCGTCGCCCAGAGATGTAGCGCTTTCAAAACCAGAGAAACCAAACATTACTAATACAAGTCCCGTCGCTATATTGCCGGGAGTTACGCCTTCCAAAGTTAATTGCGACATATCCAGGGCAAAACCTTTGTGCGCCCAGATGATGATTCCCAAGATAAAAATCGCCGCCACTGATGCCCCCTCCAGCCACAGCATCGCCATAGCAGAGAGTTGGATATCTTTATAACCTGCATACCAAGCAACGCCGGCCCCGATCGCTAACAGCGTAATCGGCGAGGGATGGATGCCTAAATGACCGATGAAAGTACCCGTAAAGTTGGCAAAACCACACAAAACGGCCATCGCAGTAAATAGATAAGCGAGTACCAAACTCCAGCCGCAAATTACGCCGGCCGTCGGGCCTAGTCCTTTAACAATATAAGAATAAAGAGAACCGGCAGAAGCCGATCGACTCGCAAATTGGTTGATATTGATGCTGACAAATACTAGGCCTATCAAGCCGATGAGAAAGCTCAGCCAAGCCCCGTTACCCGAAAGAGCGACAATTAACCCTAGATTAGATGCGGGTATAGTTGTAGGTGCAATGACAGCAAAGGATTGAGCTAAAACCTCTCCAAACGAGAGGCAGTCCGGCTTTAAGCCGTGGGGACTGTGATTTTTTGGCGTTTTCTTAGTCATTTATCAGAAAAATGGGTTTGAAACCCCGTCCTTTTAGGACGGCTTTACAGTTCGCCATGAGTTGTAAGCCAGAAACTTACAATCCGTGGGCTTTGCGTTTTGACACAGGCGTTTTCCTGTACCAAGACTGTGCAGGCTAATGCGAGATTTTTTCGCATCTTCGCCACCTACATAACACTTTCCATACGATAGATGCTTGACAATCCCCCCACGCTTCAATCCTTGCGACATGGAGCCACCGTAAGGACGGCGATATCCATTTTTCCCAGGGTTAAAAACGTGCAATTGTCTGCGATAAATACGGATGGGCTTACATTCCATCACCACCATATTTTCTGGTGATATATTGCCACCTACCAACAGGTAAGCTAGCACCCAAGAATCGACACAATGGGCATCAAAAACATTGGATAACTTTGCCTTACATTTTTTTAGACCTAATCTTTGACGAGTTAAGTAGGTGTCGGTATAGCCATCAAATAGGGTGAGAGGTGCAATTTTTTTCAACTCGGAATAACACCATTTTTTGCCAACTTCTAAAGGCGAAAATGACGTGTTCCACTTGTGGCAACCTTTTTTTGTCAATGCTTTTACATCCTCAATTCCAATACCGGAGAGGGGAAAGATGGTATCAAAAACTTTGACTACTCGGATTTTGAATTGCCAACGCGCCTTAGTGCTGGGAGGAATTGCGCCACGCGAACGGTTTTGACGAGGTTGGCGACAAGGTGTTTTTCGATTACGTCTTGCACGTCTGGCATTTGTACTTGTCTCTTCAGCGTCTTTAACCCAATCAACAGCATGAAACTGCTGATTTAAGTAGGTGTGAGCTTTTGATTTGACTGTGTACCCCTCACGTTTAGAACCCGGATCGATTCCAACTGCTACGGGTTGAGTATGACGATTTGAAGGTTCAACGTTTAAGCGAACACAAAAGATCCCTTTACGGAAAAATGGTGTTGCTTTTCCAGATTTAATCCAACGCTCTGCCCTTGCGGGTGTTGTTGGCATTAAAGGACGTTGCTCAAAGTCCACTACAGGAACGTATTGCATGGTGTTTGTTTGGCGATAAGCCTAACTGTTTAATTTCCTTCGACTTTGACTAACGGAGTGGTTACGGGTTAGGAATAGCGCCTGTAACGTCCAATGAAAGTGCCACCTTCAGTTAGTTCAAATTGGCTTCTCGGCCGTTGTCTAGTCCTACTTGCGCTTGTGTTCCACCTATGGCTTGGTTTCTCTACAAGCCCCATCCCTTTAGGGTGGGGTTAGTGACTTATCTTCTCTCTTGTTGCCGATCGACTTTTGGCGATCGGCTTAAACTTGTCGGTGCTGCTTCAGCATCGGACCCTGCGTTAGAAGCTTAAGTATCACCTTAAGGCTCTTGACAGGTAGAATCAAATGGTATTTTTTATCGAATTAATAAATACAAGTGATGCAGTGCCACGGCCCAAGAACTGTTGGAAGACGAGACCTATCTGTCGCCACCAGCCCAAACCCTTTATGTTAAAAGGAAAATTTAAATAGCGGCGGGCAACCGTGCTTTCGGGGAATTCCAGTCTGTACCAGAGACTCGAAAAGTTCAGGTCAAAGTTTAGCCGCCAAAGATTTTTATTTCAAAAAAGAACTGTCTGTATTTAGTAAAAGGGTACTCAGCATGGCCGGAATGACACTTGACCAACTGCGAGTTTTTCTAGCTGTCGCGGAACACCTGCACTTCAGCCGCGCAGCGGAGGAACTTTACATCACCCAACCCGCTGTCAGTGCGACAATCCAAAGCTTAGAGGCGCAATACGGAGTAAAACTATTTCACCGCATCGGCCGCCGCATCGAAATCACAGATGCTGGGAAGTTGCTGCAAGTTGAAACGCAGAAAATTCTCGACCAAGTTGCTTTGACTGAGAGAGGTTTGCGGGAGTTGAACGACTTGCAGCGAGGCGAACTAAACTTGGGTTGCAGTCTGACCATTGGCAATTATTGGTTGCCTGATAAACTTAGCAAGTTCAAACAAAAATATCCTGGTATTTGCGTGAATTGTACTCTGGCAAATGCCGAAGAAATTTGTGCGGGGACGGCGACGGGAACATTTGATTTGGGTTTAGTGACGGGAGATATTAAAGCTTCACTTAAGAGCACTCTGGAGGAAGAAGTTGTAGGCAGCGAACGCTTGCTGATTGTAGTTGGCAAATCTCACCCTTGGTTTGAACGTGCAGAGGTTAGTTTAACGGAAATTGTGAAAACGGATTGGGTGATGCGAGAAGCTGGTTCTGGAGTTCAGCAAATGTTGGAACAAGCTTTGCAAAGTTGGGGCATTAATCCCCATGAATTGAATGTAACTTTAGTTTTGAACAGCAGTGAAATGGTAAAAGCCGTGGTGGAAAGCGGCACAGGTGCAGCGGCTATTCCTGAATTGATGGTAAAAAAAGAATTGCACCTATCTACACTGCGAGCGATTAAAATTATAGATAGCCAACCAAGTTCTAATGTAGGTTTTGAAATAATTAAACCTGTTTTAAAACTGAAGCATCGACAGCGCTTTCAAACTGGAATTACTAAAGCTTTTGAACAGATATTAACTTAAGGTGCTGGTAATATCATGTCTGATCGGTCGCCCATAATACATAAGCCGGGCGGGTTTGTGAGATTGTCCGTTAGGGGCAAATATTATTGGTGAACCCGCCCCTTGTATCTTAAAAGAGTGAGCTAGCCGATCGCCACGTCATTGATTCGATCATACCGACAATCA
>NZ_JAUBOV010000118.1:0-15930 GCF_036700405.1 Microcoleus sp. T3_D1 | reverse complement strand
CTTCTTCCTTCTTCCTTCTTCCTTCTTCCTTCTTCCTTCTTCCTTCTTCCTTCTTCCTTCTTCCTTCTTCCTTCTTCAGAAAGCGAATCGGTTGCCCAACTTCCTTGTTCCGATTCTTCAACCGTGCTAAACTCCAATAAGCAATGGTTGGTGAGGAGACTTGCGTGCCGAGTCAGGGAGTGGGAGGAAATGGAATTGCATCTGAGTTTGGAGACTTAACCGGGATGACTCGCGAAGAAGTCGATGATTTTTTGCGCGGGCTGGGTGCAGAAATCCGAACTACTGAAGGGGGTTATCTTGAATACGAATTTGCCGATCGTTCGCGAGTCAATATCCGTCCTGATGGTGAAGTTGTACGCACCCCAGCTCCCAGATACGGTTCAGATGGCCGAAAAATAAACAAAGGTTTGCGTCTTGACAAAGATGGCAGCTTGGTCAAAACACGCGATGAATTTGGCAATAAGATTCCTGGGACGCACAATACTGGAGAAAAAGTGAGTAATTAATATGCCCGATGACTACAACTTGCTTAATTTAGGTGGACTTACATCCCTCATCACAAATGTCAATGTGTCTTTGTGGGGGAATGAAATTTTATTTGAATGTATTTACGATCCGACAGGCGATCGATTGCCTTATAGCATAGTATTTCATGACTGCCGAGACATCAGTTGGGAGGTGTTCCATCCTGAAGATGTCACAGATCCTGAAGCTGATGTGATTGGTTTTCATTTGGGTGAAAACGCGCACCGGAAAGCAGCTTTGATTCATACGGATATTTTTGAAATTTCAATTTTGTACGGCAGTTTTAGCATTCACAAGGGAGAAAACCTCAATGCTGAAGTAGCAGATTTAGAAACCGAGGTTTTGGTATCACAATCGCCAGCAGTCTTGTAGCACTTGAAAAGCACCGCCCCGTTAAATTGCCAAGCGGTTAGTAATATTATATCGGGTAAAATAACTATTACAGGACTTACGCACTCCGACTCCTAGAAACTAGGTTTTTTACCTAATCTGCGGGTGTTAACGCGTCTTTTCGTAAAAAACCCGGTTTCTGGGCCCCCATGCGTAAGTCCTATATTATTAGGTTTGTAGTGAGGACTGAAGTCCTCATCAAAATCTGAGGATTGAAGTCCTCACTACAAAAGAATTACCAATTTTTCAAAAAAGACAGTAGGTATTGTTGCCCGCCTCAGTTTACGATACTTAATAGAACTTTTTTCCCAGATGAGGTAAAACACAATGCCTGATATTGTTGATATTGCCGTAGGTGCGGGTTCGTTTCAAACCCTGGTAACGGCGGTGCAAGTAGCTAATTTAGTAGACGCGCTCAAAAGTCCGGGCCCTTTTACTGTCTTTGCACCCACTGACGATGCTTTTGCGAAATTGCCGCCGGGAACTATCACAACCTTAGTGCAGAACGTTCCCCAACTGACCAGGATTTTGATGTTTCACGTCGTATCGGGGAAGTTTATGAAGGCGGATTTGGCAAAACTCGGTTTTGTTACTTCCTTGGAAGGTTCGCCGATTAAAATTGATTGTTCTGACGGTTTTGAGGTGAAAAATGCTACTGTTGTCGCTGCGGATATCGAAGCTGATAACGGCGTCATTCACGTCATCGATAACGTGATTTTAATGGGATAATTTCGCCGTTTAATCTCGCTTCGGGAGCGAACCTGGTGCTTTGCGGTGCCGATTTGCTCCCGATCGCACGCTTTATTTTATCGGTTGAAGGTAATTTAAATATAAAACCGTTGTCTTTTCGTCAGATATATTTTAAGATGATTGTTTACAAAAATTTGAAAATCAATAATTATAATATAAGCAAACCAGTGTGGTGAGCACTATGCAAATCCTAGCCGCCAGCCTCAAAGCGAAAGTCCGCCAGCGTACCTTGGAACTGCAAGTTCTCAACGAACTTACGGAGAAAATACAACTCGCGGCTGGCGCTGATGAAATTTGGTCTGCGTGTCTGACACATCTCGATCGCCTCCTTCCTGGCGCGGCGATCGCAATTTTGACGCTACCGGACGATCGACTATACCTGCAACACTCACAGCCCTTAACTGCTAGCGCCAAAGCCGAAATTGAAGAGCGCTTGCAAGCTGCTCGCGCTGAATGGCAAGCCGGCAATCGGGACTGGGCGCACAACATCGCTCCGCCACCAATTGCTGAGTTTCAGTCGGTCTTGATGGCACCAGCCAACCTGGATGAAAGTGAAGAATTGTTGGGAGTATTTTTCATTGGTGCAGAGCCGGCAACTGCTTTTAATTTGGAACACCTTTGTTTGCTCCACACAGTCGCTCAAATTTGTGCAAAACAGTTAAATATTTTAGCAGCTAAAACGACCAGTGTCAAGGATAAACTTAAAAATAATTTTGCTCTGGATGCCGAAAGTCAAGAACTATTGTTGCGGGCTGTAAGGGACGAGGCCCCGGACAGAGTTTTTGCGAAAGATAGAAATTTTAGATACATTTTTGTAAATCCAAGTTTTGCTGAATATTTGGGGAAAAATGTTGAGGAAATTATCGGCAAAGATGATATTGAATTAGGGTTTTGTGCCGAATTCGTATTTGGCGATCGCAACGGCAAAATTAGGGGCATCCGCGAGGACGATCGCGCTGTGCTGGCTGGGGAGAGGGTTCGCAATCCCTACCAGGCGATCGTCTTTGAAGGTGGCAAACAGCACATCTTTGACACGCAAAAAGTGCCACTGTGCGATGCAGAGGGTAATATATTTGGCGTTTTGGGTTTTTCTAGAGAGATTGGTCAATTGCAGGCCACAGATGAAGCCAGGAATCAAAGCCAAGCCAAACTGCAAAAAATTACTGCTAGCGTACCGGGTACGGTATATCAAATTGACTTGAATCCAGACGGCTCAATGGCCTTCTCGTTTGTGAGCGCGGGCTGCCGAGAATTGTATGAAATAGAACCAGAGGCTGCTCAGCAGGATTTTAATGTAATTGTTGACATGATTCATCCCGAAGATCGAGATGATTTTCTCAACTCGGTGACGCTTTCTGCTGAAAATTTGCAGCCTTGGCGGTGGGAAGGAAGAATTGTCACTCCGTCGGGAAAACTTAAATGGGTGCAGGGAGCTTCCCAGCCAGAATTTCAAGCATCGGGGGAGATAGTTTACTACGGCTTGTTCACGGATATTAGCGCCCGGAAACAAGCTGAATTGAAGCTGCAACTTTATCAACAAATCTTTTTGAAATCCAACGATGCGATCGCGATCTTAGACCCCCAAGGCTATTACTTAGAAACAAATCAAGCTCACACGGCTTTGCTGGGTTACAGTTCGTCTAAATTGTGGGGAAAAACCCCGGTAACTCACATGGGAGAACAGGCATTTGCCTCGGTAATGCAAACCTTGGTAGAAACTGGAAGTTACCGAGGCGAAATGACCTGTATTAAGGCTGTGCAAGAAGGAACAGTTGAGGTCGAGGTTTCGGCTTTTGCGGTTCTCAATGATGCTGGGGATGTAGTTTGTTATGTAAGTGTCAAAAGAGACATCACCGAACGCAAGCGAGCTGAGGAAAAACTAAAACTTTACCGAGAAATATTTTTAAACTCCAACGATGCGATCGTCATTATTGATGCTGACGGGTTTTTCCTCGAACAAAATCTTGCTCACCAAACGCTTCTAGGATACACAGACGCGGAATTAGAAGCAGAAGCTTCGCCGCTGGTTGCGGGAGATCGCTTTTTGGCAATTGCCCAAAGTTTAGCGAAAACTGGAAGTTTTCGGGGCGAGATTACTAACTGCACTAAAAAAGGCCAGACGCTGGCGATCGACGTTGCGGCATACTCTGTGATTAACAACGCCGACGATGTAATTTGTCATGTCTGCGTCAAGCGCGACATTACCGAACGCAAAAAAGGAGAAGAAGAACGGCAAAAATTTGTGTCGCTGATTGAAAACAGCAGCGATTTTATCGGTATGGCTACCCTAAAAGGCCAAACGCTGTTTGTCAACGAAGCCGGACGAAAACTGGTGGGTGTAGAGAATCTTTCGCCCGTGCTTTATACGGAGATATGGGATTATATTGGGCCCTATTTTCAACAGAAATTCAGTCAAGAGATTTTACCAACAATTATCAGTCATGGCCAGTGGCAAGGCGAAGGTCAAATGCAGCACTTGGCCACCGGACAACCCATTGATGTTGTGATGAATGCTTTTCTGGTCAAGCACCCTCAAACCACCGAACCGCTGTGCTTTGCTGCGGTAATTCGCGATGTCACCGAACGCAAGCAAGCTGAGAGAATGCTGCAGGAACAAGCAGAACAAGAACGGCTGGTTTCGGCGATCGCCCAGCGAGTCCGCCAGTCTCTCAACCTCACTCAAACTCTGAGCACTGCTGTACAAGAAGTGCGGCAGTTGCTGGCCACTGACCGCACGGTAATTTATCGTTTTGATTCCGAGGAAACAGCGGTTGTTGTTGTGGAATCTGTAGGGGATGATTGGATGCCCCTGCTGGGCAGAAAAGTTCAAAGAACATCCTTTGGGGAAAGTTTTGTATGGCTGTACAGTCCAGGAACAATTCAAGCAATGGCAGATATTTATACGGCCAAATTGAGCGAGGAACACCGAGATTTACTTGCTAGTTTGCAGGTAAGGGCTAATTTAGTTGTACCAATTTTTATAGGCGATGATAGTCAGGGGTTGGCAGCAGAATATTCGCCGGAAACTCGAATTGAACGGCCGGAAAGGAGTTTGGAAACGAGTCAAAATCGGTTGTGGGGATTGCTGATTGCCCATCAGTGCAGCGCTCCGCGTGTTTGGACTGATTCTGAGATGGATTTGCTGGGAAGGTTGAGCGTGCAGTTGGCGATCGCCATTCAGCAATCTACTCTTTTTGAACAAGCGCAGCAGGCCCGAGAAGCGGCCCTAGAAGCGTCTCGAATGAAGTCGCTATTTTTAGCAAATATGAGTCACGAAATCCGCACTCCGATGAATGGAGTGATGGGGATGACTGATTTGCTGCTGAAAACGAATCTTACTCCCGAACAGATTGACTTTGTACAGACGCTGAAACTCAGCGGCCAAAATTTACTCTCCATCATTAACGATATTCTGGATCTCTCCAAACTGGAAGCCGGAGAAATGCGCTTAGAAATACTAGAATTTAACCTCAGTATCTGTATGAATGAAGTGCTGGATTTGTTGGCAAATCCAGCACAAGAAAAAGGTATAGAAGTGGTGGCGCTGATTGACAGCGACGTGCCGCTGCAAATTAAAGGTGATGCAGCACGGTTGCGGCAAATACTCACTAATTTGATCAACAATGCTATTAAGTTTACAGAAGCAGGAGAAGTGGTAATTGAGGTGGCTAATGCTAGTAATACTGGGTTGTTGGCAGCTAGCGACAATCAGAAAATTTTAGAGAGTATCGAACCGTTAAAAATAGAAAACAATGACTCTATGCTCCTGCTATTTAAAGTGACAGATACAGGAATTGGGATTGCTCCCGAAGACAAAAAAAAGCTGTTTCAATCTTTTACTCAAGTTGATGCTTCTACGACAAGAAAATACGGTGGCACAGGTTTGGGGTTGGCTATTTCTAAGGAGTTGGTGGAGTTAATGGGTGGGCAAATCGGTGTGGAAAGTACCCCTGGCCAAGGCTCGACTTTTTGGTTTACTGTGCCGACAGTTACGGAAAATTTAACTGCTGTCGGGACAGCGTGTGACGTGAATTTTGAAACGGTGCTGGCGGGGCGAAAAATGTTAGTTGCCAGCGACAAGCCGACAGTGCGAAAAGTGCTAGTGAGAATGGCTGTTTTGTGGGGAATGGAGGTTGAGGAGGTTGAGAACGGTTGGATGACGATCGCATCTCTGTACAAAGCTGTCAGCCTTAATTCCCCTTACGATATCGTTTTGGTTGATATTCAGTTGCCGGAAATGGTGGCGGGAAGTCTCGAACGCTTGAGGATTTCTGAGCCTGCAATGCAGCAGACTAAGTGGGTGGTGCTGACTTCAATGACTCAGCTTGGAGAGGCGAAACGCTTGGTAGATAGCGGTTTTAGCGGGTATTTAACTAAACCTGTTAAGGCTCACCGACTATTTGATTGCTTGGCGAATGCGATCGCCCCAATGACGCTGATTGATGAGCCGCTGGCAAATCCCACCTCCAATCGAGCCTCAGCTATTGACAACCGGGAGTTAGCAAGTTTAAAGATTTTGTTAGTTGAAGATACTCCTATCAATCAAAAAGTTGGTCTCAATCAACTCAGAGTTTTGGGATGCGCGGCGGATGTCGCCAATAACGGTGCAGAGGCACTATCTATGGTTGCTCTGAAAAAGTATGACATTGTGTTGATGGACTGTCAGATGCCGATTTTGGACGGTTACGAAGCAACGCTGGAATTGCGCCGCCGGGAAGCTGCAGATGTTGCTGGGAAGATGCAAAAGACGGTGGTGATTGCGATGACTGCGAATGCTTTGAAGGGCGATCGGGAAAAGTGTCTGGCGGCGGGCATGGACGATTATATTAGCAAACCTATTGCGATCGAAAAGTTAAAATCGGTACTAGATAATTGGTCGGCCAAGCTAAAAATTGGAACTCCCAAGTTTAATGGCGAGGAACTTCAAAACTCTGAGCCAGATATCGAATCGGTAGTGGATATGGCACGTTTGCACGAAATTTCGGGCGCTGATTTAGAGTTTGAGCGGGAAATACTGCAAACTTTCGTGGTGGATACTGGTAGTTATTTAGAAGCTGCTAAGGGGGCGATCGCCTCGGGAGATATGGAGACACTGGCCCGCCACGCTCATCAAATTAAAGGTGTCAGCGCTACGGCGGCGGTGCGGTTAATGCCCGATCTGGCAGATCGGCTTCAAAGTCGGGCCGAATCTAATGATTTGGAGGGGGCTACAAAAATCATCGCTGAATTAGAAATAATTCTGGCGGGGGTTCAAAAGTTTGTGGCTACCGAGTAGTCAATCAATTTTCTTTTGAACCGGGCCCGTGGAGCCCGATCCCGGATCGAAAGCATCCAGGATACCCGCCACGTGATTCATCCGTCCAGAAATAAAAAACCTGTATCCGATAAAGGAGTCCCCGAATTTATCTCGCGCAAGTCAATGCTTCAAATCTAAAATCTAAAATCTAAAATCTAAAATCTAAAATCGATTGACAGCTCTTGGCAGCCCCCGCAAGCGAGCGCGTGTAAAGATTTTTAATGTTTTATCAAGATGTTTATCTCAATGTGAAGGAATTGGGAACTCTTATAACATCTTGTGTGTTGTAACTTGTGACACTACTGTCTTAAGTTATTGTGGTCAAATATAAAATAATCATTAAGCCGATGGTTATGAGGGTGCTTTTCGTCTATCGGCTTGAGACACCAAGACCTGCTTTTCGCTATCCCCGCCCATTAAGTGCGTATTTACGCTCAACGAGGTTTTATGACTCCAGTCATGTTACGCCAACTCTGGTCATTAATTGAGACCACCCAAGCTACTCTTTTAGTCAATTTAGACGATGCCACCCTGGTACAGTGGCTGCTG
Organism: Microcoleus sp. T3_D1; assembly: GCF_036700405.1. Lineage (NCBI taxonomy): Bacteria > Bacillati > Cyanobacteriota > Cyanophyceae > Oscillatoriales > Microcoleaceae > Microcoleus > Microcoleus sp. T3_D1. The sequence goes on along the minus strand of NZ_JAUBOV010000118.1, from coordinate 8,420 downwards.
AAGCAGTTAAAGACGAACTCTGCCCTCAATGGCAAAGAAGCAGATTTGTTGGACGAATACATCCAGTCTCGGCTGTCCCTAATCCGCGATTTAGCTGAGCAGCGGCTCGCACCAGAGCTACTGTGAGCCGATTCCATCCAAATCGGATTAATATTCCAGGGAAAGGCGACGATCGCTCGCGCTGGGCAGAAATAGCAGAAAAGAAACCGGGTTTCAGGGATAAATCTGAGGTTTGACGACCATACCTCCAGCCAGAAACCGGGTTTCTAACTTTGGGCTCCCAGCTTGCTCAAAAAAAACAGGCGGGTAGTCAGGGCAGTTGCCGCTGTGCAGCACCGGATGCAGAAGGGCTAATTTGAAACCGGAGGCTGTGTAGATCGCCGATCGCCACAGTTCTGACAGCTACAAGGTAGGATTGTCAGGAAAGCGTTCTATTAAAATCTATGCGTAAATGGGGATTTCTGCTACTAGCAAGTGTGTTATTTGTGGCACCGTTGGCGTCTTGTAGGGATCGATCGGCACAAACCGGACAAACAACAGCAACAACTGCAGCGGGCGGCAACTCGCAACAAGGTTCCAGCCGGATAGATACAATTGTCAGCCGCGGCAAACTGATTTGCGGCGTCAGCGGCGAACTACCGGGTTTTAGCTTTGTAGACGAAACAGGCAAATATTCGGGACTGGATGTGGATGTGTGCAGGGCTGTGGCGGCAGCAATATTTGACGATCCCGAAAAAGTCGAGTACCGAAAACTCAACGCTAAAGATAGATTTACAGTTTTGCAGGCGGGAGAAATCGACATTCTCAGCCGAAATACCACCTATACAGCGAGTCGCGACAGCACTACCGGACTGGAATTTGCCCCGGTGATCTTTTATGACTCTCAAAGCATCATGGTCAAAAAAGACAGCCGCATCAAAAGTTTAAAAGATTTTGCGGGCAAATCTATCTGCGTGCAGACAGGTACGAGCACGGAACAAAATTTGTCCGACCAAATGCGAAAATTAGGAGTTAAATACACTCCTGTGGTGTTTGAAGATGTGAATTCTACCTTTGCTACCTATCAAGAAGGTCGCTGTCAAGGTGTTACTGCCGATCGATCGCAACTTGTTTCTAAGCGGACAACTCTGCCGAATCCCGATAATAATGTTGTTTTGCCGATCGTGATGTCAAAAGAACCATTAGCCCCAGCGGTGAAAAGCGGCGATCCTAAATGGGCTGACGCGGTGAGATGGATCGTTTTTGCGGCGATTGAAGCTGAAGATTTGGGAATTAATTCAGGAAATGTAGACCAAATTGTGGCAAGCACTACAGACCCGAACATCAAACGTTTGCTAGGAACAGAAGGAGATTTAGGTAAAGGTTTCGGACTTCCGAACGACTACGCTGTCCGCGTTGTGAAGAAAGTGGGGAATTACGGGGAAATGTACGATCGCAACCTCGGCCCCAAAAGTACACTCAAGTTAGAACGGGGTCAAAACAGACTTTGGAAAGATGGCGGTTTGCTTTACTCGCCGCCGTTCCGCTAGTAAAGCTATGTAGGGTGCGTGACGGTCAAAATCCCGATCGCCAATCGAGTAACTATCAAGTCACGCACCAAAGCTATGTAGAGTGCGTGACTTGAAAAATCCCGATAGCCAATCGAGTAACTATCAAGTCATATCAAATCCGGTAGCATCGGAATAATTCATCTCTGTATTCTCTCCCTCTGCGTTCTCTGCGCCCTCTGCGGTTAAATCATTCCGATGCAACCGGAAACGATATCACCCACCAAAGCTCAATCTCGCCTGGATTTGCCAGCAGATTTATCAAATATAATTTAAGTTATGAACCCAGAACCTCAACCGGGCAAAGCCCAGAAATTTCCCTATTTTAAAGATATATCAAAACTGCTGCGGGACGATCGCTTCTGGAAAATTGCCGGACAGGCGATCGCCCTAATTTTAGTAATAGTTGTTATCGCGATTCTCTGGGACAATCTCAGTGCCAATTACTCGCAACTAGGGATTGCATTTGGATTTGATTTTCTCAATTCCCAAGCATCCTTTGACATCGGCGAAAGCGTGATTCCCTACAGTCCCGAAAACACTTACAGACAAGCTTATTTTGTCGGTTTAATCAACTCGCTGCGGGTGATGGGTATCGGCATTATTTTCGCAACTGTTGCGGGTTTGACTGTAGGAATTGCGCGCCTTTCCGACAATTGGCTGCTGCGGAGTTTGGCTGGTTTGTATGTGGAAATTTTGCGAAATACGCCGTTATTGCTGCAATTATTTTTCTGGTATTTTGCAGTTTTCATTTCCCTGCCAAAACTGGAAGACAACCCGCAGTTACGCGGGTCGATTTACTTGACAAATCGCGGCATTGCTGTACCTTGGCCGGTGGCTTTGCCGGGTTTTGAGATTTGGTTGATTCTGCTAACTGTCGGAGTTTTGGCCGCCGCTGGGCTGTGGATGTGGCGGGCGCGGGTGATGTTGGAAGAAGCTAAGCCGGGAAGACAGTTGTTTTGGGCTGTAGGTGCGATCGGGCTGAGTGCAATCTTAGCTTGGATTATCACCAAAAATCTGCCTTTTCGCCTAGATGTTCCGCGCCTGACACCAGCATTGCAACTCGAAGGAGGATTAAAATTAACTCCAGAATTTGCCGCCCTGGTGACAGGACTCAGCTTGTATACTGGCAGTTACATTGCAGAAATTGTCCGGGCCGGAATTCAGTCAGTATCGAAAGGCCAGTGGGAAGCGGGAAAGTCTTTAGGGCTGAAGTCTGGAACAATGATGCGGATGGTAATTTTGCCGCAAGCTTTGCGGGTGATTGTACCGCCTTTAACCAGTCAGTATCTGAATTTAGCTAAGAATTCGAGTTTAGCGGTTGCGGTTGCTTATCCCGACGTTTATTTTGTGGTGGGCTCTCCGACGCTGAATCAGACCGGTAGGGCGATCGAAGCAATGTTAATTATCATGGTAACATATCTAACAATTAGTTTGATAGTTTCTCTGTTCATGAATTGGTACAATAAAACTGTACAAATCAAGGAAAGGTAAAGAGTTAATGTTGGAAATTTTACAACGGCGAGCAAAGGAAATAGAAAAATGGCGTACAGTGATTTTAGTTTAGAGGGCGCCGTCAAAACATTTGAATTAAAGTATTCGGAAGTCGCCGATTTGTTTGGCAAAGAACCCAACTTAGAATGCAGCCAACTACTAGCCGAAACTCTCAAGCGCAGTGTACCGTTAGGTCTGGCAAGTAATACCCAGAAATCCCGCGCTGAAATGATTACAGCACCAATTTTAATTGAACTTAGAGAACAATTACAAAATCGAATTAGCTTATTTTCCGGTATTGACTTTAATGTTGACTCCGAAAGAGGCTTAGACGGTAGTTGCGATTTTCTAATTGGCAATTCATCAGGACTTTTGTTAGTTGTTGCACCAGTCATTATAATTGTAGAAGCAAAACCGGAAAATCTCAATAGTGAATTGGGACAGTGCGTAGCAGAAATGCTAGGCGCTAGAATATTTAATGAACGTGAAGGCAACGATATTTCGGCAATTTATGGCGCTGTCACTAGCGGAACTATCTGGAAATTTCTCCGATTAAAAAATCAAGTAATTGAAATAGATTTGACCGAGTATTACCTCACCGAGGTTAATAAAATTTTAGGTATTTTAGCCAGTGCAATTAATAATTAATAATTAATAACCAACAAATAAAATGGAAACAATACCTGTATTACCGCCCCCAGCCACCGAATCGCCTACCCCTTGGAATTGGGCGCGCAAAAATTTATTTAGTACCTGGTACAACAGCATTCTGACAGTAGTTTGCCTAATTATCGCCTTCCAAACTATTAAAGGAATTATCGTTTGGGCAACAACAAAAGCTCAATGGCGCGTGTTAGAAGCGAACTTGCCGCTATTTTTTGCCGGCAGATTCCCCAGGGAATCCTACTGGCGGCTGTGGATAGTAACGGCCATAATTGCCTTGTTGGGAGGATTAACTTGGGGAAACATTCAACGGCAAGAACGTCTTTGGAATCCGCCTTTACTAATTATACTCGGTGCTGCGGTTGTGGGTGCGGTCATTTCGCCGATCGACCTAACCTCTCGCCTCTACCTCTTAGGAATTATTATCGCAGCCGCCGCCAGCTATCTCATCGGAAGGCAAATAAACCCAAAAATCCTGGGCTGGATGCCGGCAATTTGGGTTCTTTCCTTCCCAATAGTTTTGTGGCTAATTAAAGGCGGGTTGGGTTTGACAGAAGTGTCAACAAATGATTGGGGCGGTTTAGTATTGACACTGTTTTTAGCAGTTATTAGTATTGTGCTTTCCTTTCCTTTGGGAGTATTGCTAGCACTCGGTAGACAAAGTTCTTTGCCTGTGGTGAGACTGTTATCAACATTATACATCGAAATTATTCGCGGTTTACCATTAATTGGCATTTTGTTTTTAGGTCAAGTGATGCTGCAATTATTCTTACCGCCAGAATATCCCAAACTGGATAGAGTAATTAGAGCGATTGCTGGATTAACCTTATTTAGTGCGGCATACTTGGCGGAAAACGTGCGCGGTGGCTTGCAGGCCGTGCCCAGGGGACAGATAGAAGCAGCTAGGTCGATCGGGCTCAATACACCCCTACTCACAATTCTCATTGTACTGCCTCAAGCACTGCGAATAGTCATTCCGGCGATCGGCGGTCAATTCATCGGATTATTCATGGATACATCCCTGCTGTCTCTATTCGGAATGTTAGAATTAATCGGAATATCCCGCGCCGTTTTAGCAAATCCTTCCTATATCGGCAGATACGCCGAAGTTTACATATTCGTCGGCATCATTTATTGGATATTTTGCTACTCAATCTCCCTAGCCAGCCGCAAAATCGAGCGAACTTTAGAAAAAAGTCATTAGTCCGCAGTCTGTAGGGGCGGGTTCACCAACAAAATATAACTCCCAACCCAAATATATATAAACCCGCCCCTCCCAACCCAAATATATATAAACCCCCATCCGCTGAAGTAGTCAACAGTCATCAGGCAATAATTATCCGTCATTATTTAAAGGACAAAACTATGCAAACTAAACCCACAATCCCAGAACAAGTAATCGTAGCCGAAAACGTCCATAAATGGTACGGACAATTTCACGTACTGCGCGGCGTCAGCATGACCGTAAACCGAGGTGAAGTGGTTGTCGTGATGGGGCCATCGGGATCGGGAAAATCGACGTTTATTCGCACATTTAACGCCTTAGAAGAATACCAACAAGGTAAAATTACGATCGACGGCATCGAACTTTCCCACGACTTACGCAACATTGAGACAATTCGCAGCGAAGTAGGAATGGTGTTTCAGCAATTTAACCTGTTTCCCCACTTATCAGTTTTGCAAAACGTCATGCTAGCGCCAGTATGGGTGCGCCGCTGGCCGAAGAAAAAAGCCGAAGAAGTGGCAATGCAACTCTTAGAAAGAGTGGGAATATTGGAACAAGCAAAAAAATATCCCGGACAGTTGTCTGGAGGACAACAGCAGCGGGTCGCTATTGCACGTTCTCTAGCCATGCAGCCTAAAATCATGCTGTTTGATGAACCGACATCAGCATTAGACCCGGAGATGGTGCGGGAAGTTTTAGATGTAATGCGAAATTTGGCTCAAACTGGAATTACAATGGTAGTGGTGACTCACGAAGTCGGGTTTGCGCGCGAAGTTGCCGATCGCATTGTATTGATGGATGGCGGCGTTTTAGTTGAAGAAGCTGAGCCGGAAGAGTTTTTTCAGAATCCGAAGGAAGAACGCACGCGCAAGTTTTTATCTCAGATATTGTAACTGATTTTCAAGTTTAGTCGGTGGGTTTGGCGACGGTAGCAGCAGTAAAAATCGGCACAATTAAGGTAAAATAAAAGAGTGTACAATCAGTCTCTCTTTTGCTGAGATAGCTTGCAATGCCATCCACAAAAACTCTGCCGTTAGTTAAAGACTCGGAACGCCTAGAAAGTCGCCTCAAAGAAATCCCGGCGGTTCCTGGTGTATATTTAATGCGAGACGAGAGCGATCGCATCCTTTACATCGGCAAATCAAAAAAACTCCGAAACCGCGTCCGTTCCTACTTCCGCGAAAGCCAAAATCTCAGTCCCCGCATCGCGATGATGGTGCAGCAAGTGCGCGAAATTGAATTCATCGCCACCGACACAGAAGCGGAAGCTTTAGCATTAGAAGCAAACCTCGTAAAACAGCACCAACCTTACTTTAATGTCCTCCTCAAAGATGATAAAAAATATCCTTATTTGTGCATAACTTGGTCGGAGGAATACCCGCGCATTTTTATCACCCGCAAACGCCGCGCCGGTAGTGCAAAAGACCGCTACTACGGCCCCTACGTCGATACAGGGGCGCTGCGGAGTACGCTGCATTTAATTAAGCGGATTTTCCCGCTGCGGCAGCGCCCTCAACCGCTATTTAAAGACCGTCCTTGTTTGAACTACGACATCGGGCGCTGCGTTGGCGTTTGTCAAGGGTTAACTTCGCCGGAGGAGTATCGAAAAATCATCCAAAAAGTAGCGATGATTTTCCAGGGAAGGACTCAGGAATTGCTCGATATTTTAGAACCCCAAATGGAAGAGGCAGCCGAAGATTTAAACTTTGAAACGGCGGCGCGCATTCGCGACCAAATTAAGGGTTTGCAGTCTTTGAGTGCGGGTCAAAAAGTGTCTTTGCCCGACGATACGGTTTCCAGAGATGCGATCGCACTTGCGGCAGACACCCAGCACGCTTGCGTCCAGTTGTTCCAAATTCGCGCCGGTCAACTGGTCGGAAGATTGGGATTTATGGCGGAAATACCCTCCCAACCCAGGGCGGGCACGGGGGCACCGCCCCTACAATCGGGGGGGGAAGAGTTATCTCAACTTTCTCTTGCCTCCCCCCCAAGCCTTGGGGGGGTAGAGGCCGGAGCGATTTTGCAGCGGGTGTTGGAAGAACACTATCAAAATGTTGAATCCGTAGAAATTCCCAGCGAAATTTCAGTGCAGTACGAATTGCCAGAAGGGGAAATATTAGCAGATTGGTTGAGCAACCGTAAGGGCCGAAAAGTTACGATTTTGACGCCGCAGCGGCAAACTAAGGCTGAGTTGATTGAGATGGTGGAACGCAACGCTGAGTATGAATTGGCGAGAATGCAAAGATTGAGCGATCGCAATTCTCAAGCAATGGAAGATTTAGCAGAAATTCTCGATTTGCCAGAAGTTCCTCGCCGCATAGAAGGTTACGATATTTCTCACATTCAAGGTTCTGACGCCGTAGCTTCCCGCGTCGTATTTATTGACGGTTTGCCGGCCAATCAACACTACCGCCATTACAAAATTAAAAATCCTGAAATTAAATCTGGTCATTCTGATGATTTTGCTAGTTTAGCAGAAGTTATCGGTCGCCGATTCCGAGGATTGAAGGAAGAAGAAAAAGGGAAGAGGGAAGATGGATTTAGCGATTTAGAAGAACAGAAAGAACTCAGCAATTTATCCTCAGATTCTCCTACTATTTCCGACAAACCAGACTTAATTATGATAGATGGCGGCAAAGGTCAACTGTCAGCAGTTGTGGCTGTTTTGCGGGAGATGAATTTGCTAGAAGAGTTGCGCGTTGTCAGTTTGGCAAAGCAGCGAGAGGAAATATTTTTGCCGGGGGAATCTTTGCCACTGCCAACTAATTCTGAGCAGCCTGGGGTACAATTATTGCGCCGGGTGCGGGATGAGGCGCACAGGTTTGCTGTGAGTTTTCACCGGGATCGAAGAAGCGAGAGAATGAAGCGATCGCGCCTTGATGAAATTCCCGGATTGGGACACCACCGACAAAAACAATTGTTAGCACATTTTCGGTCGATCGACTATCTCCGTTTAGCGACTCCCGAACAGTTGGCAGAAGTTTCTGGGATTGGCCCGCGTCTGGCGCAGCAAATTTACGATTATTTCCATCCGTAAAGCCTTACCCAGCATCGGAGACGGGGATTTTCGGGGTGAGGGGGCGATCGGGCCGCAACCCCCGATTCAGCCAGTGTGAGGGAGGTCTTCAAAAATTTTGCACAGGCCTATTGCAATCCCCAGAGACTTGTGGTATATTTAGTTTCTGTGTGCGGGCATAGTTTAGTGGTAAAACTTTAGCCTTCCAAGCTAATTATGCGGGTTCGATTCCCGCTGCCCGCTTGCGCCTACAAAAACCTCAAACCAACGAGAAATCAACGGTTTGAGGTTTTTTATTGCTGATTTTTGGGGTTTGTCAGGGGTCTAGTTGACTAGAAATTGGATACAAATTGGAGACAATTTGCCTCGTTTGAATACAAATTGAATACAATCCATACCTAGGGCGTCGGTTCAGTATTAGGAGTTGACAAAACAAACTGAAAATGATATGTGAATTGAAAAGCCTGTTAAATTC